>CALFWV010000143.1 GCA_937927825.1 uncultured Caulobacterales bacterium
TCGCTTCTGGGTGAAACTGGGGCTGCTGAGGGGGGAGGCGGCGCGCGCGGCAAGCCCGGAGGTAATGCGGATCAAAACGAACAAGCCGTTCAAACACTCATGGGTGTCTTTGGCTCTTTGCTCGTTTTATATACCGCTCCGTTTTTAAACCTCGCACTTTTGTCTCGGTTTTTTCAGCCTAGACGTTAGCGTGCGACCGGAATCTTTATATCCTAATGGACATAGCGCGCTTCTCTTAACCTCTGCACATCGCGCAGATTTTATTGCCTGACGGGTCTGACAGATAGGCGAGATAAAGTTTCATACCATTGCCTTCACGCCAACCGGGGGCGTCTTCGATTGCGGTGCCGCCATTGGCGAGCCCCGCCGCGTGGAAAGCGTTCGCTTCCTCTGGCGTGCTGGCCGCAAACCCAATGGTTCCGCCATTCGCGCCACAGGCCTCTTTGCCATTGATGGGCTGGGTCAACATAAAGATGTTATCGCCGTGCATATACATGGCCCGGCCTTTGGGGTCGACGCGGCCTTCTCTCACGCCCAGCGCGCCTAGCGCTGCGTCATAGAATTTCTTAGAGGCGGCGACATCATTCGCCCCAATCATCAAATGGCTAAACATAGGTTTTCCTTTGTGTGGGTGGTTAACTTTTTATTCGCCAGCCTTTTTTCAAGACGGTCAAAACAATGGCAAAGAGGACGAGGTTAATTGCCGCGGTGAGGGCAACTCCAATCATCACATTACCGTCGCTCTCGCCGAGGAAGCCGTAGCGGAACCCGTCGATCAGATAGAAAAGCGGATTACAAAGGCTGATTTTATAAAAGAGCGGCGGCAATATATCGATGTGATAAAATGTGCCCGACAAATAGGACAGCGGCAGAATGATGAATTGATTGACCACGGCCAGCTGGTCAAATTTTTCGGCCCAAACGCCGGATAAAATCCCAATCATGCCGAGCATGACAGCGGCGGAGACGCCGAAATAAAGAACGGCCCAAAGCTTTACAGGGACCAGCGGCGTAAAAAATATCGACAGGGCGATGCCAGTGACCACGGCCACCAAAACGCCCCGCGTCGCCGCCCCGCCAATATAGCCAAGTGCAAGTTCGATATAAGAGAGCGGCGTCATGAGGACGTCATTAATCGACCCCATCATCTTTCCGGTCATAATAGATGACGATGAATTGGCAGACGCATTATTTAGAATGCCCAACATTACCAGACCGGGGGCAAGGAAGACAATAAAATCATCCGTGGCTGCGCCTTCGCCTATGCCGCGTGTTTGGGCGAAAGCCAAAACAAAAACGGTCATGAACAACAGGTTTGAAATAATCGGGGCAAGAACAGTTTGCGGCGCAACTTTCCAAAAGCGCTTCACCTCTTTAATATAAAGGGTGCGCAGCCCCATCCAATTCAGAACACCATATTCGCGGGCTCGCGGTTTATCAGCGGACAGATTGAGAGCGGGCTTTGTAGACATAGGGTGCCGTCTATGCCGCTTGGCCGTCTTTCGCAAGATGAAGCGAAGAATTCTGACTTCTCCACAGTAAATCGAATCAGCTGCCGTCATTAGCTGTGGAGAACATGACACCTCATCTTGTGGACAGACTCATCGGCCTTACGATATATGGTGTCGGGAGAGGTAAATCCTTTCCCTTTGAGATAATATTCAAGCGGGTCCGTCGGCTGAGGCGCGTCCCGCGCGAAAGATAAAAGAGGTATAACATGGCTTGGACTGACGACCGCGTTGCGACATTAACGAAATTATGGGCTGACGGTTTATCTGCGTCCCAAATTGCAAAGCAACTGGGCGGCGTAACCCGCAATGCCGTGATTGGTAAAGTTCACCGTTTGGGTTTGTCCGGACGCGCGAAACCGTCATCTCCTGCGCGGAAGGCAGCGGCGCGCAAAACGGCGGCGAGTAGTGCGTCGCGGTCCAGCGCGGCGCCGAAACCTAAGCCAAAGCCGGCGCGCACACCTTCCGCACCGCGGACGCCGCGCGTGATTGCTCAGGCGCCAACACCGCCGCCGCCGCCACTGGAGGCGAGATTGCAAGCCGATGGGACATTTGCGACAATTCTGACAATTACAGACCATATGTGTAAGTGGCCGATTGGAGATCCGGGGGCGGATAACTTCCGTTTCTGTGGCCGCAAGACGGATCCGGAAGAACCCTATTGCGTCGCGCATAGCCGCGTTGCCTATCAGCCGTCGCGTCGCCGCGGCGCGAGCTCCAACACAAAAGCGCTTGGCCCGCAGCCAACCAGCCGGAAACGCCTGCGCTAGTCTGCAAACACTGAGAGCTTAAAAAGCCCGGTTGGTACATGTCGTAACAGAACGACTTGCACCAACCGGGTTTTTTATGGCCGTTTAAACCCGATTTATTCCGGCGCGGTGACGTCTGAATATCTCTCCCGCAAGGCGCGTTTCAATATTTTGCCCGAGGCATTGCGGGGAATGATATCTGTGAATTTCACCCGTTTGATAGATTTAAATCCGGCTAATTTTGCTTTGGATAAAGCGATTAAATCCTCTTCGGTGACATCGCTATCGGGAGCGCGGACAATAACGGCCATTGCGCTTTCACCCCATTTCTCGGACGGAATACCGATGACGGCGGCATCTGCGACGCCTTCATGCGAGAGAAGGACATTCTCAATTTCGGCCGGATAAACATTCTCGCCGCCCGAAATCAGCATGTCTTTTAAGCGTTCGACAATCGTAACAAAGCCTTCGGCATCGGCAACGCCGACATCTCCGCTATGCATCCAGCCATCTTTCAAAGCCTCCGCAGTGGCCTCTGGACGGTTCCAATAGCCGACCATATTATTCGGGGCGCGCATACAAACCTCGCCGGATACGCCCGGTGGGCATTCGCTGCCATCGGGGGCTGTGATGCGAATATCCGTGTAGAAATATCCCTTTCCGCAAGAGCCCGGGCGCGCCGCCGCGTCTTCGCCCAAGATAAGACACCCCGGTCCGCAGGTCTCCGTCATCCCGTAGACCTGATTAATTTCAATGCCCATCTCGGCAAAGGCCTCAATCATAGAGACGGGAACAGGCGCGGCGCCTGACACCATGGACCGCATGGACGACGCATCGTGAATGGACGGATCAAATACCGCCTTCATTGCTTGCAACATCGCGGGAACGAGTAGCGTATTCGTAATTTTCTCATCGCGGATAATTTCCCAGCTTTTCACGGGATCAAAACTGCGGGTGATGACAAGGCGCGCGGCGGAATAAATACTCTGAAATGCGGGGGTCAGCGCGCCGACATGAAACAGCGGCAGAGAGAGCAGCGTCGTTTCACCAATTCCGGTTTCATTCGTCGCCATCATATTTGTGATGGCAGCAAAAACGGTGCGGTGCGAATGCATCACGCCTTTTGGAAGGCCCGTCGTACCGGAGGTGTACATAATAAAGAGCAGGTCATCATCGCGGCCCGCCAAAGTGGGCTCTGTCTCCGGTTGGGCCGCCGTCAGATTTTCATAGTTTTTGGCAAAGCCGGCAATCTCTCCGCCGAGTTGAATATATCGCTTTATATCTGTCTTGGGGCCGCGCGACTGAATATCCGCGACCTGTCCCGCAAATTCAGGCCCAAAGACCAGCGTGGTTGTTCCGCTGTCTTTCAAAATGAACTCTAATTCATCCGGGGTCAGCCGCCAGTTGAGCGGTACAAGCGTTGCGCCGATTTTGGCGGTGGCGAAAAAAGTTTCGACGAATTCTGACCCGTTCATCATTAATATGCCGATGCGATCACCTGCGGCTGCGCCTATGGATGTTAGCGCATTGGCAATGCGGTTGGTCCGTGCATTGATTTGGGCATAGGTAAAGCGGCGGCCACTGTCGGTTTCGACCAGAGCTTCCCGATTTGGCATACGTTTTGTGCGCCGCGTTAATGTATCACCAATATTGATTGTCATATGAACTCCCCTACGTGCGGGCTTAGGCCCGTCTCAGACCCCAAGCGTAAATCAGCGCTGTCATTAGGTCTATAGCTTGGAACCCTAAGGTCATAGGCTCGTTTAAGACTACACATACGGAGACTCTACTGGCATTTATGACACGACTTCTACGTCATTCTCTTTTGGCGGGCTTATTTCTAAGCTTGCCCGCAAGTCTCGTGCAGGCGGCAGAGCCTATTGTCGTCATCGAAAGCAATATGAGCGAGACAGAGCAAGCGTTGCTGCGCTCTGTTCTCGGCGAGGTCGATGCGCCCGCCCGCAGCTTGGCCCAAGCGCGCCGACGGGTCGAAGCTGCGTCTAAATCCGCGCGTTCCGTTATGCGAAGTTTGGGGTATTATGACGCCGTCATTCGCGCCGAAGTCATTGAGACGAAAGCTGAAGCTCGGGATATAAATGCCGAGATGGATGAGGCTGTTCGCCGCCCGCCGCAGGCGGTTCTTTATATCACGACGGGCACCCGTTTTACTTTCGGTGACCTGAACATCGATTTCAAAGACGGCGAGCCGGTCAATGCCGCCGATATCACAGAAAAATTGAAATTAAGCGCGGGACAGCCCGCAGAGGCCGCCCCTGTTGTCGCCACTGAACTTCGCTTGGTGAACACGTTACAGGCGCAAGGCTATCCTGACGCCAAGGCGTTGCCCCGCACGGCCATTGTGGATCACGCGACGAAAAATATGAACGTCACCTATAATTTGGAGACCGGACGCCGAACCCGCTTCGGGCAAATTGAACAAACCGGAACCGCCTATTTACGCAAAAGCTTTCCCAAGATGATCGCGCCTTTCGAGGCCGGTGAAATTTATAGTGCGAAAAAGATAAACCGCTTGGCGGCGCGGGTGACGGGCACAGGTGTCTTTGACAGCGCGGTCGCCACGCTCGCGGAGGACGGAACAGAGAATGCAGACGGCACTATAACGCGAAATGTCATTTTGAATGTAGAGCAGGGCGCGATTAACACCGTCTCCGGCGAAGTCGGATATTCAACCTCTGACGGGTCAGGTTTAGATATCACCTATGAAAGACGGAATTTCATCGGCTTTGCGCAAACATTGGAATTGAACGCGCGGGTGAAAACAAATGAAATCGGCGCGGGCATCGCCTATAATATTCCCTATGCTTGGCGCGAGGACCGGGAGCTGGACTTGGCCGCCGATGTCGCCCGTTTGGATACGGAGGCCTTTGAGGGGGAGAGAGCCTTGGCCAATGCGCTGGTCACGCAGAGATTTTCCCGAAAATTCAGGTTGGGCCTCGGCCTTGGGCTAGAGGCGTCGCGCTTCGATCAAGAGGGGGTTGAAACAACCGCTTATCTAGTCGAAGGATTGGGCCGCGCGGTTTATGACACGCGAGATAATCTGTTGAACCCCGTCAAAGGCGTGAGTGTGGAAGGGGCAATTATCCCCACCTATAATTTTGGTGATGAAGACGGGACCTTCACAACCCTGACCTTGGACGGGTCGACCTATAAGCGCGTGTCGGAAAAAATTGTCCTCGCGGGACGGGTTGGGACGGGCACAATCTTGTCTAAAGATTTTCAGACGGTTCCGCGAAACCGCCGCCTCTATGCGGGGGGCGGGGGGTCCGTTCGGGGTTATGCCTTTCAATCTATTTCCCCGTTAGAGGTTACGACCTCGGTAAATGCTGATGGCGAGACCGTCTCTGAAACGGAACTCATTGGCGGCCGGAGCCTCGTCGAAGGCAGTGCTGAAATTAGATATAAAGGCCAGGGTCCGATAGGCTATGTGGGGTTTGTGGATGCGGGCAGCGTGTCGCGTCCCCAAGTCTCGGGTTTGGACGATATCCGCGTCGGTGCAGGCGTTGGGGTCCGGTATTACACGGCTTTTGCGCCGCTCAGGGCCGACATTGCGATTCCACTGAACCCAAAACCCGGTGATGCGGATTTTCAAATCTATATCTCTATCGGGCAGGCCTTTTAGATGACCGACGTGAAGACCGAGAAAACGTCAAATTGGCTACGCCGGATATGTCTTGGGCTCTTACTCTTCGGCCTTCTTGCAGTGCTGGCGGCCTTAGGCTTGCGGTGGTGGATAACAACGGATAGCGGTGCGAATTTTTTAGAGCGCCAAATTGAAAACCGGCAACTCGGCCCGATTAAACGGGTGGAGATTGACGGTCTGTCGGGTGATCCCTTGGATAGGCTGACACTTAAAAGGCTGCGGGTGTATGATGGCGAAGGTCTTTGGCTCTCGGCTTCGGACATTCAATTTGATTGGTCGCCCTGGCCGCTTCGTACTCGTCATCTGGTCGTCGAAGATTTAGATATTGCCCGGATGGACGTTTTGCGCAGACCCAAATTGGAAAAGATAGAGCCCGGCGCACCTTTCACCGCACGTCTTGATAACGCCGATATTGCAGCATTAACATTGGCGGAAGCCGTCATAGGGCAAGCGGCCACTTTGAAAATAGATATGCAAGGCGGGCTCCTTCCGGGCGGCGCGGTCAAAGCGGTGTTGACCGCGTTGCGAACGGACACGTCCGGTGATGAAATAAATTTGGATTTCAAACGGGCGCCTGATGGCGACATATCCGGCACGTTTGAAATTGCGGGGCAACCCGGCGGCATGATTGCGGCGGCTCTGCGCGCGCCGTCAGGCCAAATGTTGTCGGGAGGGGGCGAAATTAACGGCACGATTGAGACGGGCAGCGGCACGGCGCTCATCACATTCGGAACGGCCAAAGCCATTGATGCGCACGTTAAATGGTCGCCTGAGACAGCAGGTGTTGAGGCTGAATTAAATACAGCGAACTGGGGGATATTCGATGCCTCCCGCCAAGCTTTAGGGTCAAAAATTAATCTGATGGCGGCACTCGACAGAAGCGCCTCCCCACAGACCTTCGACGCCTCTGCCGTATCTCCGAATTTAAATGCGGTTATATCCGGGGAGGTGCCGGAGGCGGGCGGGCGGCCCGACGCTTTAAACTTTAATGTCCGTTCGTCTCAGCTTGGCGCGGTCCTGCCTTTGCCCGCCGGGTATAGGCTGGGCGCAGGGTCCGCGCGCGGGCGCGTGCAGCTCAGCGAGATTATGTCGGGCACAGCTGAGATTGATGTCGCCAATCTTATCAGTCCTTACGGCCGCGCAGCGCGTCTGTCGGGGCCGATTACACTGTCTCCAAATGGCAAAGCTTACCGGGTCACGACGAAGCTTCGCGCGGTGTCTCCCGTGACAGCGGCGGAGTTACCCATATCGCTTGGGGCGGATGCCGTGTTGACAGGACAAGCGGTTATCAATCCCGAAACCCGCCAAGTTTCAGCCTTGGACGCGGTCCTGACATCGGGGGGCAACACGACGTCTGCCAAAGGCAGTTTGGCCTTTGATGCATCGCAATTAAATCTAACCGGCCAAATTCAAACGCAGGTGAAGTCCATCGGCACAGTTCCGGCCGGCGCCATAGATGCTGAATATACGCTCCAACGGACCGCGCTGTCTGACCAAGCCCTCAGCGCCCGCGGGACGTTCCGTCCGGACGGAACCTTTGCGCCGCCATTGGACGCATTGGCGGGAGACGTCATCGCCTTTGATGTGGATATGACGCCGATTGAGGGCGGGGTCCAGTTGCGCGACTCGCTTGTCTCGTCAGATGGGATTCGCGTGGCTGCAGAGGGGAAAATCACGGATAGCTTAGATTTATCTGCTGAAATTGCGGTGTCGCAACCCGTCACACTGGCCGCGCTGGACATAACCGCACCGAGTCAATTTTCGGCAACTGTCACGGGTCCGCGCAGTGACCCGGCGCTGCGTCTTGACGGCACGCTGGACGCCGCCGATTTGGCCGGGCAATCTTTTGAAAATATTCGCCTGCGGACGGAGGTGACCGAACTCTTATCTGCGCCGAAAGGGCCCGTCCGATTGACGGCCGATACGGCCTACGGCCCGCTGGATTTGGAAGCGCGCTTAGCGTCCAGCCAAGCCGGATATGCCGTCAGTGATCTCGACCTCACCTTGGCGGGGTTGAGTGCGCGCGGTGAGCTGGCATTGGACAGCAGCAACATCGCAACAGGCCAACTTGCCCTGAACTTACCGGAAGAGGGTGACCGCTACGCGCGGGCCATTTTGAACTTGGAAAATACAGGTGGGGAACAAGGTTTGCGCCTGATGGCGGACGCCAAGAATGTTGTTTACCAGGCCTATGCGGTCGAGATGCTGTCCTTTCGCGCGGCCGGAACATTGGCCGCACTAACCGGGGAACTGGTGATGGAGGGGAAGGAGGTCAACACTTTGCTGACCCGCGAATTTGGATTGGATACGCCGCTTTCGCTAACCCGCACAGCTGAAAATGCCTACCGTCTGACCTTGCAACCCGACGCCGATTACGGACGGTATCAATTAGGCCACAGCGGGCCCGTCGCCATAGGCTATCAAGCCGGGAAAATTGCAGTGAACGCGCCCCTCACCTTAAACGGAAAACCTCTCGAGCTCAGCTATGACCGCGAGGGTTCAGTCGAAACACTGCGATTAAACGCCCGGGATTTATCCATGGATGTAGTTCCGTTGCCCGGCGCTTTACGAGAAACGAAGGGACGTATTTCTGTAGACTTGAATATTCGCCACGGAGGAGCGGCGCAGCTGTCCGGGCAAGGTGAGATTGCGGTCACGGATTGGCGCGGATTTGAGTTTGATAAAGGCGAGGGGTTCACAACGGCGCTGGCCCTTGAGTTTCAACCGCAATCCGTCGGCTGGCGATTGAGCGCCGCAGACGCGACAGATTTGAAAGCTGAGGGTCAGGGAATTTTGCCGCTGGCCTCAGGGAAGAGCCTGCTGGCTGTTCGGCCCAATATGACAGCGTCAATGCAGGGTCGGCTGGATATTGCCGGGTCTGCGAAACCGCTTTTGACATTGATTACGGCAGAAGCGGCTGAACCCGAGGGTCAATTAGACGCCCGTTTGGATATTGGCGGCAGCTTAGGCAGCCCACAAATAGAGGGGCGGGTCAAAGGTCAGGCCTTTCGCTTGGAGCTTCCGTCGTTGGGGACGCGTCTGCGAGACGGCCGATTCACAGCGAATTTTACGAATGACACAATCGATGTCAGTGACGTTTATGTCCGGGACAACAAGAAGGGTACATTGGAAGGCAGCGGTCGGTTTAAACTGGGAGAATATGCGATTCCGCTCGGCCGTTTAGATGTCACGGCTAAAGGTTTTAATGCTTTGGACCGCAAGGATTATGAAGGCAGTGTCTCCGGGTCTATGTTTTTCGAGAGCGAGATAGAGGCGGCAACGCTGGGCGGCGACGTCACGGTGAAACGGGCGGAAGTCAAGAAATTCGTCCAAGGCCGGGTCGCTGTCATTGAGATTGACGTCGAGGAAATTAATGGCCGGATGGACGAAATCGCGGTGGAAGAGCGGTCCGAGGCCGCGCCGGTAAAGCTGGATCTGCGCGTTCGCGCCCCTCGCAATATTTTTGTCCGCACACGCGGGTTAGACGTGGAATTAGACTTAGATGTCACCCTAAAGGGCACGGTCTCTGAACCGCAGCTTTTCGGCGAGGCCAATGTGCGCCGGGGCGGGTACCGCATTGCCGGTAAGGAGCTGCAATTCACGGAAGGCGGAATCGAATTTAATGGCAGCTTGAACGCTGCCAAAGTAAATTTGATTGCGGAAACCGATACGCAAAATATCAGCGCCTCGGTCGAAATTACCGGCACCGTTGAGGCGCCTAAAATCGAGCTGACCTCTACACCGGAGCGACCACAAGATGAAATTTTATCGGCCCTGCTCTTTGGGCGATCCGTGACTGAACTCTCCACGATTGAGGCGGCGCAATTGGCGGGGGCATTGGCTCAGTTTTCCGGCGCGGGCGGGGGGTTTGATTTGATGGGCGGCTTGCGGGATGCGCTTGGCGTCGGGCAGTTATCCATTGGTGTCGGCGAGGACGGTCAAGCCTCAGTTTCCGGCGGGCGCTATCTGGCGAAAGATGTTTACCTGCAATTATTCACGGGCGCCGCGCAAGATTCGACGGGCGCGATTATCGATTGGGAAATCCGCAAAAACTTATTCCTACGCTCAAAGATTCAGTCAGATAATGAGCAAAGCCTATCTCTGAAATATGAGAAAGATTTCTAAGCCCAGCGTGGTGGGCCAGTTTGTGACCAAGCTTGCCGATTGGGCGGTCGGCGCTTAAGGCTTGGCTATGGACAGTGAAACCTATCTTGCGCGTATCGGATTGAGCCGCCATCCCAAGCCGACATTGGACGCCCTCCATAGTATACAAGACGCACATATGCGGCATGTCCCCTTTGAAAACCTAGACGTTTTTTTGGGACGGCCTTTGGATTTGCAAACCGATGCGTTGTTTGAAAAAATCATCACGCGCAAACGCGGCGGATATTGTTTTGAATTAAACACACTTTACGGCGCTTTATTATCCCATCTCGGATTTAATCCCATACCGATGTTGGCCAGAGTCTGGCTGCGAGACCCTGCCGAAACGCCTCCGCAGACCCATCTTGTTAACCGCGTTAATATTGATGGTCAGGATTGGATAACGGATGTCGGGTTTGGGGGCCGCGCGGCACGTGTGCCTTTGAAAATCCAAGAGGGATATCAGCTGGATGATGGCGATGGCCGGATTCGTATTCGTCGCGATGCCGACTTCGGATACCGTATCAGCCGTCTTCGAGACGGCAGATGGTCCGATCAATATACCGTAGACACCAAAAGCGCGCCTCTGGCTGACATTCTTCTCGGCAATCACTGGACTGAAAACCATCCGGAGTCACATTTCCGGCAAGGTGTTGGCGTTGGCCTGTTTACGGCAGAGGGCCGCACGAGTTTTTATGGCGGCGTGCTGACACATCGGGGCGTTCAAACGCGCAGCCGAACGATTACCGGCCTGACTGAAACCGTAGAGGTGCTACGCCGCGAGTTCGGATTAAATTTGGATTTGTCACCTGAAGACCGAGCGCGTTTGGCAAATATCGTCAGCTAGTAACGCGGCACAGCATTGCTAATGAGATTAAGCGGTACGGCGGTTGTGTCCTTGCTTTGGCGCATAACAATCCGGCTCTGTACATCGCTGACCAGATCAATAGAGAGCAGAACCTCGCGTAAAAATGCTTCATACGCATGCATATCCGTCGTGACGATGCGGAGCATGAAATCAACGGCACCTGTAACGACGGCGCATTGCACAACCTCCGGCATACGGGCCACGGATTGTTCAAATTTCTCCATATTTGTCCGGTTCGGCAGAGCCAATTTCACGGCAACGAAAACTTCAAAATCCAAACCTAAAGTCTTGCGGTCCAGCAAGGTCACCCGGCCCTTGATAATGCCCAGTTCTTCCATCCGTTTTATTCGCCGCCAGCAAGGGGATGAGGAGAGCCCAACCTCTTCTGAAATATCAGAAACCGAGAGGCCGGCATCCGATTGGATAAGGTGGAGAATTTTTGCGTCGATATTGTCGAGCTTGTCATTCGCTTTGCCAACCATGTCTCAATCCCTCATTGATAGCGGTTTTTCCCGCGAATTTATATATTGTTGGAAATTCCTCCTATCATTATGGCAAATTTGTTCAATGATTATTTGCTATTCAAAGGCTATACGGGCAGAAATTCGCTTATGCGATTATCAGCGGTTTGGTCCGCTGACTCTGCGTTTTCATGATTGGCTGAGATGACATGGCAAAACAATCCGGATCGAATAAGTCGCGCCTTTATGTGCCTGAACCTCCGTTTCGTCCGGGCGACACGCCCGATTACTCACACATCGCAGTCCCCGCTGCGCATACCCCGCCCCGCCCGGACCCCCTCTGCGAGGCGCATGAAACAACGCCGCATGCGACCTCTCTTATTCGCGTGCTTCGGTTTAACGGCGAGACCCAAGGGGATTGGGCTCCGGAGGTTTCTCCGGAATTAATGCGAAGGGCGCTGCGCGACATCGCCATGACGCGGGCCATGGATGAACGCATGTTCACCATGCAGCGTCAGGGCAAAATGAGTTTCTATATGAAGTCGACCGGCGAAGAAGCCGTATCCGTCGGCCATGCCTTGGCCCTACAGGATACGGATATGGTGTTCCCCACCTACAGGCAGCAAGGTATTTTGATTAATCGCGGCGCGAGCATGAAAGAAATGATGTGCCAATGTCTTTCCAATTCCGGTGACCCGTTGGACGGGAAATCTATTCCGGTCCTCTATTCTTTCAAAAAGCATGGGTTCTTTTCAATTTCAGGAAATCTCGGCACCCAGCTGATTCAGGGCGTCGGGTGGGCCATGGCCAGCGCTTATAAGAATAGCGATGAGATCGCTTCTGTCTTCACGGGAGAGGGGGCAACAGCCGAAGGTGACTTCCACTATGCTCTAAATTTCGCCTCAACTTACCGTGCGCCTTGTATCATTAACGTCGTGAATAATCAGTGGGCCATTAGTTCCTTTCAAGGTATTGCGGCCGGTGAGGGGGAAACCTTTGCCGCGCGGGGCACAGGATATGGCCTCGCGACTTTGCGCGTTGACGGGAACGATGTTTTGGCGGTCTATGCGGCGACGAAATGGGCGGCCGAACGCGCGCGGCGCGGCGGCGGCGCAACGCTGATTGAACATTTCACTTATCGGAAATCGGGACATTCTACATCTGATGACCCGTCCAAATACCGTCCGGAAAACGAGCCGGAGGTCTGGCCATTTGGGGATCCGTTGGAGCGCCTTAAGACCCATCTCATCTTTATTGGTGAATGGGACGAAGAGCGGCACGCGGCTCTGCTGGATGAGTGCAAGGGGGTCGTGCGCGAAACTTATAAATCCGCCGAAGCCATGGGCAATCTATCAGGCGAAACAAAGGTGAATGATTTCACAATGTTTGAACAAGTCTATGAACACGCGCTGCCGCATTTGGACGAGCAAAAGCGTTGGTTCGCGCAAGAGCGGGATTAGAGACATGCCGCAAATGAACATGATTGAGGCCATCCGCGATGCGCTGGATGTGAAGATGAGCCAAGACTCCGACGTTCTCGTCTTTGGTGAAGATGTTGGCTATTTCGGCGGCGTATTTCGCGCGACGGCGGGCCTGCAGGAAACACATGGGCTTCACCGTTGTTTCGACACGCCCATTTCGGAAGGCGGCATTGTCGGCATCGCAATTGGTATGGCGGCCAATGGCCTTCGCCCTGTGGCTGAAATCCAGTTCGCCGATTATATCTATCCGGCTTATGACCAAATCGCATCAGAGGCGGCGCGGCTGCGCTATCGGTCCAATGGTGATTTCACCGCGCCCATTACCATACGCACCCCCGTTGGCGGCGGCATTTACGGCGGCACGACGCACAGCCAATCTCCCGAAGCTTTGTTCACCCACATTGCGGGTTTAAAAACAATTATTCCGTCAAACCCTTATGATGCTAAAGGCATGTTGATTGATGCGATTGAGGATAATGACCCGGTTCTGTTTTTAGAACCCAAGCGCCTTTATAACGGGCCATTCTACGGTGACCCACATGCGCCCGCAAAAACATGGCGCGGGCATGAGCTGGGCGAGGTGCCCAGTGGACATTACACCGTTCCGATTGGTGAAGCGCGTAGACTTTCTAAAGGTGAAGACGTTACAATTTTGGCGTATGGTACGATGGTTTGGGTTGCGCAAAAAGTGGCCGAAGATATGGGCCTAAACGCGGATATTCTCGATCTGCGCTCTTTGTTGCCGCTCGATATTGATGCGATTGAGAAATCTGTGAAAAAAACGGGACGTTGCGTTATTTTGCATGAAGCGACGCGAACATCAGGCTTTGGTGCCGAGCTGTCCGCACAAGTGCAAGAGCGCTGTTTCTATTCCCTCGAAGCGCCAATCCAGCGCGTCACGGGCTGGGACACGCCCTATCCACACGCGCAGGAATGGGCTTATTTCCCGGGTCCAAAGCGGGTCGGAAATGCGCTTCGTAAAGTGATGGAGGGGTAGGTCTTGGGACAATATTTCTATAAACTTCCTGATATTGGCGAAGGCGTTGTCGAGGCTGAAATCACGGCTTGGCATGTGGCCGTTGGCGACACGGTGTCGGAGGAAGACCCGATTGCCGATGCAATGACGGATAAGGCGACGATTGAGCTGACCTCGCCCGTTGACGGCGTGATTCAATTTATTGCCTGTGAAGAGGGCGACTTGCTCGCTGTTGGTGCCGTGCTGGTCACGTTTGAAATCGAGGGTGAAGATGAGCCCGAGCCCGAGCTTGTTATCGAAGCCACTCCTGAACCCGCTGCTAAACCCCAACCGGAAAAGTCTCAGCCTGCCGTGCAGAGCATGACGACTCCGACGACACCTATATCTCGGTCTGTCACAAGCGGAAAAGTTTCAGCCTCTCCCGCCGTCCGCGGCCGCGCGGCGCGCTTAAACATAGATTTGTCGCGCGTGCCCAGCGAAGGGGCGCGGGTGTCCCATGCGGATTTGGACGCTTATCTTATAGCAGGGGCCGCATCGGCTGCTGCATCGTCTGCTTCATCCCCCCAGGTGAAGCCGTCTCCTGCATCTTCGAAAGTGCAGGAGACACCTCAGGGGGCAGATGAACCCTTACCCGGTGAGACGCGGCAAAAAATTATCGGATTACGCCGCGTAATTGCGTCCCGTATGCAGGAGTCAAAACGCAATATACCGCATTTCACCTATGTCGAAGAAATGGACGTCACGGCGTTGGAAGAGATGCGGGCCCGTATGAACGCACGGCGCGGCGAGGATAAACCCAAGCTGACGGTTTTGCCGCTCATGATCCGTGCGCTCGCTGTGACTTTGGTGGATTGGCCGCAATTTAACGCGCGTTACGAGGACCAAAAAGGATATGTCGCGCGGTTTGACGATCTCAACCTGGGCATTGCGACGCAAACGGATGGTGGATTAATTGTACCGGTAGTGAAAGCGGCGCAATCCAAAACAGTTTGGGAACTCGCGGCTGAAATTGGTCGTCTGGCAGAGGCCGCTAGAACCAATCAGCTTTCAACAGAAGATTTGTCAGACGCGACCACGACGCTTACCTCGCTTGGTCCCCTTGGCGGGATTGTTACCACGCCCGTTATCAATCGCCCGGAAGTCGCGATATTTGGCCCGAATAAAATTCGCGAAAAATTGGTTATGGACCACGGCGAAGTCGCTGTGCGTAAGGTGATGAATTTCTCTGTCTCTTGTGATCACCGCGTCATTGACGGATATGACGCGGCGAAAATGATGCAAGATATTAAAGCCCGCCTCGAAGACCCAACCAGCATGTTTGTTCTGTAAACCGGCTTTCAGAATTTTGACGGATATTTACGCTTGGCAGGTCGATACGGCTGTCTTATAGGGCGCGGCACTGTGTTAAACAGTTGCGACGGATGGTGGGGTAGCTCAGCTGGTTAGAGCGCAGGACTCATAATCCTGAGGTCGAGAGTTCAAGTCTCTCTCCCACTACCAACGTCGAAATCCCCGGGCCTGAATACGGTGGAGGTGTCGCGCGCGGTGAGCGCTTATCCAAGAACGCTCAAATAATGCCTAAATAGGGTGTGATCCGTTGGAAAACCCAAAACATCGCGACGGTCGCGATCGCATAGACGCTCACAGTCTCCGCCGTTTTGCGCCAGTCCGGCCCCAGTTTCATTAATCCCCAAAGCGCAGCCAATGCGGCGGCAATGACAGCAAATTGGCCCAATTCAACGCCGACATTGAATAAGAGCAGCGCCATTAATTCCGTCCCTTGCGGCAATCCGATGTCTGCCAAGGCACCGGCAAAACCAAAGCCGTGGATGAGTCCGACAACAAAGGCGATGAGATAGGGCCGCCTTGCCCCGAGGGTCGGTTTTCCCGCACGCTTTCGCAAAATCTCCACACCCAGCAAAATAATAGACCCGGCGATTAAAATTTCGACGGGGCGAGACGGTAAGGTGAGTCCGCCCAATGCTGTCGCCGCCAAAGTAATAGAGTGGGCCAGCGTGAAGGCTGTGGCCACGCCCCACACCCGCCGTCCACCGACAAGCAAAGTCAATCCAATCACAAACAGCAAGTGGTCCCATCCGAATAAGATATGTTCTACCCCGATGCCGATATAGGCTTTGGCCGGGCTGGTTTTTGGCCCTGCCAAGCCAAGCGTGGGATAAGCAGGTTTTAACAGGGCTGTTCGGGCGGTACCGTCCAGATAGGTAATCTCAACAAAAGCATCCGTCAGCGTGTTTTCCAAACCCGGTAGAGAAACGGCGCCTTGACGCAAATCGCATGTAAGTGTGAACCGTTCTGCAACAGTATCTCCACTGCGGTCTAAGCGCGGCTCGGTCTGTGTGCAGTCGTCCGGAAAAGCCGGTCGAATGCGGAGGCGCTGCCCGGACAAGACAGGTTGTTTCCAAACAATATCGAATTCTCCCGCCGCAGTCTCAGTTGCGCGCAGAAATGCCGGCCGGACTTCATGAGCGAAGCTGGTCGCTGCTGCGCACCAAAGACAAAGTGCGAGGAGGAGGCGTATCACTCCGTAACCTCAACGCGGTATGTCGCGATCAAGTCTTTCAATGCCCGGCTATTCTCAACCCGTTTGGCTTCGTCCAGCCAGACCGTTTCAACCTCGATTTGAATCTCTGCGAAATCAGGTAAATACTCGGCTGAAATATCAGTCAGCCTGATAAGGTGAACGCCAAAGGCGGAATTTACGGGGCCTTGCCAGTCGGGACTATCGGGCAAGGCAAACAGCGCAGTGGCAAAGGCGGTCCCAAAATCGCGCTGAACAGCGGGTTGCGCCAATCTTGTAAAACTCAGCCCCGCCATGAAAGGGTCGCTGCTGGATTTCCAGTCCTCTTCAATTCCCGTCTTTGACAGCAGGGTTTTTGCGTCGGCAACAACCGTATCGGACCGCCCTTTTGGAGACAGGTAAATATGCTCAAAACTGCGGGTTTCAGGTCTAATAAATCGGGTCGGATTATTTTCAAACCACGTTTTTAACTGTTCACGCGGCGGCAATTCAGGCGCCCCCAAGTCGTCAATCATAAACCGCATTTTCTGCGCGAGCCTACGTCGGATGATTGTGTCATCCTCGTCGAGCCCTAAGCGCTTTGCTTCGCGCATTAAAACCTGTTCTTCGATATGCGCAAAGAGCAGTCCTTCCAAATCGGCATCCGTTGGCGGGCGTTTATTCTCACTCGCAAAAATCTGGGCTTGCCGCTCCATTTCCGCGGGGCTGACCGAGATGGTGCGGTCTTGTTTTGAAACGTGGTTTTGCCAAACGGTATGACACGCAAATAACAATCCACCCAACAGGACAAAATGAACGAAAGGCTCGCGCAATAAGTATTTCATTTAGTTCGACGCTGTCCAAATCGGCGACGACCAAGCGCGCTCTTTAATCGTGGTGGGGAGGTCCGGATGAAATTCGGTGCCGGCTTTCAAAGCGTCCCAGGTTGACCAACGGCAAGTTGGATTTTCGAGTACGCGCACATAATAGGCTGCGCTTTCGCCCGCCGTGTAATCCGGGTCCGTCCACACCGCCTTTAACTCCGGGTCGCCTTGTCCGGTTGAGGGGGAGCAATCTTTCAAATCCACAGTTGCGCCATTCTCCGGACAGCGGTTCGTCACGGCATCCGGACTGGCGCCGTCCGAACAGGCCATATCGTAGACGGCTTCTTTCGGGCCGTCTGCGGTGTTCCAGGATTTTATGATTTGCAATCGGTCCAATTGTGCGCCGCGCGGGTCGCGTGCGGCCCAAGCCATGAAAGTTGGCGCAACATCCGTCGATAAATTGCCGCCCATAGGGACGCCCGCGCTATAACCTTGTGCGGCCATATCGGCAGCATTCAACATATCAGAGGTCATATCGCCGCCAAAAAACCGCAAGCGAATACGCGGACCGGAGGTGGCGTAGGTTTCTTTTTGGCGCATGCCGTTGAAAATTGACTCGCGCGTATTTTCTTCGGCCCAAACCGCTGCATATCCTGCCGCGCTCCATTTTGAAAACCAGTTTTCCGCATTTTCATCGCGTTCGACGCCTTCCCAAGCCTTTGCACCGCCCGGCGGGACCGAGCCGCGTTGCGCGGCAGCGCCGTCCACAACCCCGACTTTTGACCAATAGTCATTTTCGTCATAAGCCCCACCCGCAACATGGCTGTCGGAGCTGCCGATAAGACCAAAAGCATAGGGGTTCGTTCCGGTCGCTTCTTCCAACGCCAACCCGCGCGCGAGCGCTTCGCGAATGTAGGACCCATTGATTTTGCTCTCGATGTTAGAGGCCAGCAATTTATCGTAAATTTCAAATCCTGCAAATTCGTCATTTGGTGAAAGAGCCGGATGGGTTTCGGACGTGCCTTTGACTTGGGACATTTCCACAACGGGCTCATTCCGGAGTCGCTGGCGGGTATAGTCTGCGTCTATGACCCCGCCGCCATATTGCACCAAATCAAACATCTTTCCGTCCGACACGTTAGAATTATGCGGAATGGCAATCACGTCGCGTCCAGCTTTTCGCTCGTCATCCATCCAGTCCCAGAGATCTTCCGGGTTTGGCGATTCTAAAACGCTATGAAGCCGCCCCGGTGCGGCGTCTTTGAAAACAACATTCCGGTGCAAGTTTCCACCCGCGAAGGACCCGGGACTATCCGCCCGCGTCGTGACCGCCGTGAATTCATACGCGGCAAATGTTGTCAAAGTCCCGGGCTTATAATACCGATCCGCGGTCGCCACAGCGTCTTGCCAGGTTCTGTCAACGAGGTCGCGATCATAAAGGCCGTCAATGGGCTGTCCGCTTCTGACGGATTGTCCGATGGTTTGGAAATTCCGGATGATGGCATCCGGATCATTGGCGCCAAAAATCTTTTTAGAGATTTCGAGATCTGACAGTGGGCTGTCAGGATTATCCATCGCGGGTAAAATGCCCATATAGGCGCCGTGATCCGTCGCGGCGACGAAATCCAAGGGCGGGCCGGCCAAGGTCATTTCAAACCCGGCGGGATGTTTTAGGGTTTCGCCCGAAGCGAAACGGTAAACATCGGCGGGCGTCGTGCGGACATTGAAAATATAAGCATCAAAGCTGTTTTTCGTGTGAATGTGTAAGTCGCCAAAATAGACATTCTTGCTGGCGTTAAATCCCGCTGTTTTTTCCGACGTGGGTTGCGTTGTTGCTTTCGGGCTGATGCTTGGCGCTTCGAGGGACGTGTCTCCGCAAGCCGCCAGCAAAACAAATATGGCCGATCCGGCCAACCATTTTGTGTTCATCTTCATCCCCTTTTAAACCTATTTTTGGTCTTTCTTTGGTGTTGTGACGCAACGTCGCACAGCTGTCAAAAAACCTTATGGAAATTTCATGCGTAGCCACTTTGAAATTGAAAATATGTTGTATATTTATACGGCCCAAAAATAGGAGCGTGGACTATGGCTTTGCTAGAACTTATCTACACCAGCTTCGCGGAAGCGCAAAATGATACGGATGACGTTCAAAACATCCTGGCTTCATCTGAACGAAATAACGTCGCGTCGAACATAACCGGATTATTGTTATTTGACGGCGCACGTTATATTCAAATCCTGGAAGGTGAGAGCCAAGATGTCGAGCGTTTGTTTATGACAATCAGCAAGGACCCTCGCCATCACAGTCTTGAGCTTCTCCATAAAGGCCCAATTTTAGAACGGTCTTTTGAAACTTGGCGTATGGCCTACGAGGCTTTGCCGAAAGGTCTCTTGAGCGACCTCGCCGAGAATATGGCTGTTTATTCTCTAGAGCAGGATGGAGAGCCGCTCGGCGTTGACGAAAGTTTTGGGGCCAAGCTCAATGGGATGTTCATGGATGCGATTGCGGCCGAATAGGGTTTTTGACTTTCACAAATTTAGAAACGCCGCCTCTAGAGGAAAGAGGCGGCGGGGAAGTCTCACAGGTAAATCGACCCGTGAGGTGAGAGGGTTTATTTCGGCGCTCGTTTCGCGAGAATACGTTGCAACGTCCGGCGGTGCATATTCAACCGACGCGCCGTTTCGGACACATTTTTCCCGCAAAGCTCATAGACACGCTGGATATGCTCCCATCTGACACGGTCTGCGCTCATCGGGTTCTCGGGCGGCTCGGGCGCGGCATCACGTTGCGCGAGCAAGGCTTTACAAACGTCATCGGCATCGGCCGGTTTCGCGAGATAATCGACCGCGCCGCGTTTGACGGCGGACACAGCGGTCGCGAGATTGCCGTAACCCGTCAACATCACCATTTTTGAATCGGGCCTCCGCTCGTGCAGCAAATCGATTACATCTAACCCGTTGCCGTCTTCCAGTCGCATGTCGAGCACGGCAAAAGCGGGGGGTTTGTTGCGAACGATAGACCGGGCTTCGGCCACAGTTTCTACCGCGTCTACAGTAAAACCTCGTTGCTCCATTGCGCGGCCCAAGCGGGTGCGGAACGGACCGTCGTCATCCAAAATCATCAAAGATGCGTCGTTTGGTAGGGCGTATTCACTCATCATCAGACTCCTTATTCATGGTATTTACGCATGAACGGGCAGAAGGATGCTGTTTTAGAGTTCAGGGGCGACGGACAATCTGTCGCGGGGGAGAACGGCCATAATGCGGGCTCCGCCCAATGGGGATTGCAGATAGCGAACTTTGCCGCCGGTTTGTCGGATTAAACGCTCGGAAATAAAAAGGCCCAAGCCTAAACCGCCTGCGGTCTTGGCGCGTCGACGGGTACTTACATACGGCTGTCCCAATCGACTTTTTAACGCGGAATCAAAACCGACGCCGTCATCATCGATTAAAATTGTCACATCTTGGGCGTCCCAATGTGCGGAGAGCTCGACCCGTGTTGTCGCAAAGTCTACGCCGTTGTCGATATAATTTTTGAGGGCATAAAGCAGTTCAGGGCGACGTTTGAGAACGGGTTCGGCATTGTCCCCTGTGCAGCTGATAACGATGTCTTTGTCGCGGTTGATGAAAGGTTCAGCGGCTTCCTCCAAGAGGTCCTCAATCGATAGCGCATCATGGATAAGGTCGCCTTCATCGCCGCGTCGGGAGAGTTGTTCCAAAATATCGCGGCAGCGTTGCGCCTGGGACAGGATGAGCGCCGCATCTTCGCCTAGCGGCGTGTCCGGTTCGACTTCGCGGCTCATTTCTTTGGCAACGACTTGTATTGTCGCCAGCGGCGTTCCAAGCTCGTGTGCTGCCGCGGCCGCGAGGCCACCTAAGGCGCTCAGCTTTTGCTCATGTGCCAGCAATGCCTCGGCCGCCGCGAGCGCGTAAGCCATTTTTCGGCTCTCATGTGTGGACCGCCAGGCATAGAAAGAGGTGAAGCTCGCCCCGACCAAAATCGCCATCCAGATTCCGAGTTTTAATACCAACGGAAGATCAAAACTTCCTGCGGGCGACCAAGGTAACGGGTGATGATAGAAGACGAGGCCAAAGGAAAGTGTCAACGCCATGCTACCCAAGGCCAAAACAACCCATCGGGATAAAGTCGTTGCCGCCGTCACAACGGGCGCAAGGAACAGAATCGAAAACGGGTTCACAATGCCCCCGGTGAGCCAAAGCAGACCCGCTAATTGCCAGATATCGAACCCCAATTGCATATAGGCTTCGAAATCAGACACGCGGCGGTCCAATGGAAGTTTCAGCGTTACGACGAGGTTGACGATGACAGAGGCAAGAACTGTTAATCCGCAAGCGAGCAAAGGATAGTCGAAGCCCAAAAACTGACTGACAACGACAAGGGCTAATATCTGGCCCAACACAGCGCCCCAGCGCAAAGCCACTAAAGTTTGGCGGCGTAATGAGCCCAGGCTTTCAACACGGTCATGACCCTGGGCTGACGCAAAACCGCCAAAACCCCGCAATGGGGTGTCAATAATCGTGCCCCGACTTGGACCGCCAATATTTTGTCCTGCGGCGTTATGCGCTTTCACATCCAGCTCTTTCATTTATAGGATTATATCACCCTATCACTTTTGAATTGAGCTTTGCAGTATGAGAATTGCGACAAATTTGACGACAAGTCTCCTCGTTGGGATAGGCTTGTCAGCCTGTCAGCCTGCCGACCCTAATGAGGCGGGTGTATCCGGTCGAACGGTTGTCAGCTCCGGTACGGCTGCCATTGGCGGGGCGTTTACTTTGGTTGATGAAACGGGCGCAACGGTCACTGAAGCGGATTTGCTCGGACAACCGCATCTGGTATATTTCGGCTTTGCTTATTGCCCCGATATTTGCCCGACCTCCTTGCAAAAGCTTGGGGCCGCGCAAACGCTTTTGGGGGATGCAGGCGATGACGTTGGTTACGTTTTAATTACAGTCGATCCCGAGCGGGACACGGTTGAAAAAATCGCGGAATATGTGACCTTCGAGCCCTTTCCGAAGGGTCTTCGCGGGTTCACGGGAACTGTCGAGCAGATTGAGACGGCCAAAGCTGCCTATAAAATCACGGCCATGAAAACGACTTTTGACGGAGGCCCTGTTGCAGACGGCGCGACCGATTACACCGTCAACCATACGGACATCATCTATTTCATGGGCGCGGACGGGAAATTCGCTGACTTCTTTTCTGCCCGCTCCACACCGCAAGAAATTGCCATCCGTGTCCGCCAGGAACTCATGAAGTCTGAGAAATAGCCTTATCGGTTTTGTCCGGGGACCCATTTGACGTCAGATGTGCCTTGGTCATTGCACCACCGAGCCGCGACGAATAAAAAGTCCGATAGGCGGTTGAGGTAACTCAGCGCGTGGGAATTTACCGGCTCTTCTGCAGCCAAGGCGACACAGATACGTTCAGCCCGGCGGCACACTGTTCTGGCTTGATGAAGATAGGCCGCAGGCGGGTGACCGCCCGGCAGAACAAAAGAGTTCAGCGGTTCTAAATCTGCGTTCAGGGCGTCCAGCTCGGATTCTAATCTCACCGTTTGTGAGGCGACCATACGCAAGGCATATTCGCTGTCGGCTCCGCCCTTGGCGGGCAAGGGCGTGGCCAAATCTGCCCCTAAATCGAACAGATCATTTTGAATACGGGACATCATATCGTCTAAACGCCGGCTTTCCAAATGTAGACGAACCAGCCCGATAACGCTGTTGGTTTCATCAACGTCGCCATAGGCGCGCACACGTAGCGCATCCTTACCAAGCCGGGAGCCGTCAACCAATCCGGTAGATCCGTCATCCCCTGTTCGGGTGTAGATTTTATTGAGTTTGACCAATTAGTCGGCCCTCTTACGTGCCTTTGGATTTCATATAGACTGTCAGGGCCAATAGGCCGATAGCCGCGACCTGCGCGTATATTCGGCGCCACATCCAATCATTGGATTTCTTCCGATTTTCCTCACTTTTCTTGCTCATGGCGACCGTGCCCATGACGAGCGTGAGAACAACGCAAGCAAAAGCGAGGCCGGTCAAAATATATAGAATAATAAGCATGGCGAGGGTCCAAGTTAAATTATGTTTCGCCTTATATACGGGTCAGCGCAAAGTTCGAGCCAAATAGGGTGCAGAGAATTCAGCCCATCCACAATTTTTGATGCGGGACGCTCTGTTGGACTCTGCTTGGCGCCGCTATGTGACAGGTTCAAGTTATCCAGACCTAAAGAGTTCCAACCATGATGAGTGATTCCGACCGTGCCGACCAGATGGGCCAAGCTACACGCGAAAAACTGCGCCAGTTCATTGCTCGGATAGAGCGTCTGGAGGGCGAGAAAGCCGAACTCGTGTCTGATATTCGTGACGTATATGCTGAAATGAAAACATTCGGCCTCGATACGAAAGTCATGCGCAAAGTTATCGCGCTTCGCAAACAAGATGCTGATGAGCGGGCAGAGCAAGAGGCGTTAATCGACCTTTATCTTGAAGCCTCCGACGGCGTCTAAGACGCGCGTTAATTTTTGTTCGCTTTTCGTTCTGACTGTGATAGGCTTACAGAATGTCCGATTATGACCGGGAACAATGGCAGGCTGAACAAGCCGCGCAGGACCAAGCGCAAACCGCTTATCGCGATAAAATGGCGAGGGCACGGGAACGCTCGGCTTCAAATGCAAAGCGCAAAATAACGCGCCTGCACGCGAAGCTCACAGAACTGGGTCACATCTCTGACTTTGAAGATGAGTTTGGCGAGAGTGTTTTAGAACGCCTCGAAAAATTTGGCTCGGCCTTTCATGATTTGGAAAAAGGGCGCGCAGGCGATGCGCTCTCGATGGCTCAGCGGCAGGTGGTTGCTCGGATGAATAAGAAGGTCAAAGACCTCAAGGCCAAACAAAAGGCAGGAAATGCGCAAGGGTTTGACCCCGATGCCGATTATGTTCGAACAGCGGAACGGTGGAAAAACGAAACGTCGAAAAAAAGCGGATTCAGATCAAAACGGAAACCCAATTTTACGCCGCGAGTTCGCAATATCGAAGATGAGATGATTCAGGACGAACCGCCAGCCAGACCGATTAATCCGGGGCCTCCAAAATTAGCGAGTGTAAATAATCTGTCGTCCGGACAAATCCCGGAACAACCAAAAGCGAAACCTTACATCCCAGGTTACGTGCCTCCGTCTAAACCAAGTTCAGCGAAGCGGCCATTTCTGCGGATTGTACCGAAGGCTCCAAATTTGGTCAAAAACTGATGGGTCGCATTTCACCTGACTGCTTTAAGGCGTAAAGTCCGGGTCCAAAATAGCCTGTAAAGCAGACTTTGCCTGTCTATCCCTGTCCCAAAGAAGCGGCGCATTGGTTCGCGTAATGGGAACATCATTCAACCAGGATTGGGCGTCTGAGACGCCCCATGTTGTAACGGATGTGATGGATGAACGCTCTGTAAAGCCATTGAATAATGCTCTGTAAAGCTCGGCTTGTCGGGAAATAACCGAGGCTGGAACGTTCGAGCCGTAATCTGCGCGGCATCCTGTTTGGGTCTCAAAACAACTGCCCGGATCCGGATAAAGGGATATGTCTAATTCCGTGACGTGCTGCACCAGGCCCATGAACTCATCATCAACGGCATCAATCGCGGCGAGGGCGCTGCTGGCTTGGGTGTCCACATTCAAGTGCATTTGATGGCCGACGCCGTCAACAGGTATGCCGCGGTCTACAAGGTCGCGAATAACATCGATATAGCGGCCCCTTTTGCCTGAGAACCGCGTGCTATATTCATTTATAAAGAGAAGACAGTCGGGGTCCGCGGCACGGGCGGCGTTGAACGCCCAATCAATATAATCTGCATTTCCACCTGATGCGTCCCACCAGTTCGACCTACGGTAGGGGTCTGTTGCGGAATCGTCATCCGTAATGACCTCATTGACG
This sequence comes from uncultured Caulobacterales bacterium, assembly GCA_937927825.1. Classification (GTDB taxonomy): domain Bacteria; phylum Pseudomonadota; class Alphaproteobacteria; order Caulobacterales; family Maricaulaceae; genus Litorimonas. The sequence continues at coordinate 25,139 of CALFWV010000143.1, forward strand.
ACATCCCACGCGAAAATACGGCCGCGATACCGGCTCACAACCTCCGTGACATAATTTTCCAATCGCGCCCGAACCTCGGCAGGGGTCCCTTGAAAAAAGTAGTCCGGCGTTGCCAAATGCCAGAGGAGGGCATGGCCGCGCACCACCATGTCATTATCTTCGGCAAATTGAACGAGTGTATCCGGAATCGTCCAATCAAATGTGCCTTCTGTGGGCGCAATGATTTCCGGTTTCATTTGGAATTCTGCACTAATGGAGTTGAATTGATCTTTCAGAATTTGAGCGTCGACCGCGGAGTCGACTGTCTGATTATCTTGAATCGCCGCCCCGATTTCAAAATTTCCGGCAAAAGCAGTCCTAAACTGGCCGACCTCGGGAACAAAGTCCGACGCAGGGGGCGGTGTGACGGGCGGCGTCACGACAACCGGTGGCGGTGTTGTGGAGGAGGCGCCCCCGCCGCCCCCACACCCGGTGAGCAACGCAGCTGCGCCGCCTGTCAGCAGTTTCAACCGATCTCGAGCCGTGAAATTTGGCATATATGTCTTCCCCGACAAGAATGATGTCTTATTGACAGCGTTGTCATTTTTCTAGGGAGAGGATGCGGGAAAGTCAAATTTACTCAAAAAACAAGACCACATGTTCCCCCGAACATGTGGTCTTGAGCCTGCGCAAAGCTGAAAGCTGCGCGCGGGAGTAAGGGGATAGAAAGCCCTTGTTCTGTAAAGTCGACCTTAGAATCTGGCCTTGAAGCCGACGTTAATCGCATGGGCTTCCGTTTGGTCATTGCTGACCTGCTGCGGCGCAACGAACGGAATAAAGCCTTTATTATAGACATATTCTGCCCCGAATTCGAGGTAGTCATTAATCGGATATTCGACCGAAAGCGCATGTTGTTGGTTTTTCTGGAATGTTGTCGGTTGCCCAAATAAGCCGACATTGCCTGTATCATCACTGATATTGCCCCAGCTTCCGACGGCAGCAATTGATAGGCGTCGTCCGGCGACTATCGGCTTAATTCTGGCTTGTGCGACCAAGGTCGAGAGCTTCTCATCGAAACTGATATTATCAATGTCAGTTGTTGAGCCCGCAGGGTCGATCAAAAATTGCGGTAACGGCGTGCCGTCGATTGTTTGCGGGATGGCTGCGGCCCAAGGTTTTAAGGTCGTTGTATATTCCACCATCGCGTCAAAGAAGGGCGAGTTATACTCTGCAAATCCGTTTACAGCGCTGTTGCGATATTCAATGAAGTTCGCTGGAGGCGTTCCATTCTGACGGCCTAGGAAAGTATGGGCCGTGAAATTATCGCGATAAATTGTATCGTGTAGATAGCCACCGCCAATCGTAAAGGCTTGACGATCTTCACGTCCAAAGCGAAATTCCTTTTCTGCATTGAAGGCGTAGTTGCCGAGATTATTTTCTTCCCCGGCTAATGCGACCCGCAACTGACGTCCCGCTGAGAACGCGGAGGCTGTCGCCTTAAAACCATTCGAATAAAAACCGGCCTCCAGCACGGGTTGATCACTCACGGCGTGAAAGTAGTGTGCGCCTTCATTATGCGTAAAGGCGTTATAGCTGTCGAAATTACCGAAATCGATCGTCTTGCGGCCAAAGGCGGCATAGAAGGGCGTCTTTTCCAAATTACCAAAGACAACAAAAGCCTTACGGAGTTGGAACTCGTCTTGGTCGCGGCCATATTCCGTTTCCGAATATTCGGGCTGTAAATAAACCGTTGTCCAATCCCCAAAGGTCGATGTGAAAGCGAGAGCGGCATTATCGATTGCGAAAACACCCGCCTGTCGATCTGTACGGTCAGAGAAGAATGGGAAACGAGAGAGCAGCGGGAATTGTCCCGGGACTTCGGTTGTTTGCCATTTCAGACCTCCTTGAAATCCTGCGCCTAAATAAACAGAGTTTGGAGCCAGGGTGCCGTTGGCGCGATTGGCCAGCAAAGTCATAGTTTTGCCAGTTGTATTTTCTTGCCAATCCAACATGTCCCGTGTGTGGAGGGCATTCGTGCGAACCGTCACGCCGCCAACATTATGATTTCGGGTGAAGGATTGCGCGCTGGCTTTGTCATAAGAAACAGAGCGCGGAGAGGAGAGGCCTCGAAGTCCGGACAGAAAAGAGCGTTTCTTTTTCTTTGGGGTCGTTTCAATATGCACATAGTCCGGGGCGCTGGTGTAACCCTGCGCATAATAACTCGATGCCGCATAACCTTGTGCGGGTTGGGGCACGTAATATTCAGATTGTGCAGGCGCCGCATAAGTTTGCACATAGGATTGCTGTGCCGCTAATTGGGCTTGTAAACGTTGTTGTTGCCAAGATCCGGCGGCCACATAGTTTTGCGTGTTCACGCCTTGCCCTGAAAACGCTCCGCGTAATCCGTGACTTTGATGTGTCGCCGTAACCGGGACTGCGATTAAAAGGGCAAGTGCAGCCGCACTGGCTAAATATGTTTTACGTTTCATTATTTAAGGTCCTCAAAACTTTAGACTCAGGCTGAGCGGACGTCTTCGACGTCCAATTCGTGCTCACGTACTTTGCGGTAAAGGGTGGATCGGCCAATGCCGAGACGGCGCGCGACCTCCGACATGTGACCCGAATAATTAGAAATCGCGAACTGAATGAGATCGCGTTCAATGTCTTCTAGAGTCCGAAGGTGACCTTCGCGATCAAGGACGGAAACCGCCGAATCCAATGGTGTCGGATCTTGCCTCAAATCAGACGGGACAAGGCTTTCCATCGGGCCTTCGTCAACCGAATTAGACTTAGGCAAGAGGCCCGGCATGAGGCCCGAAATTTGCGGGAAGTCCTGTGGATGCAGCTTATTCCCATCGGATAAAATCATCGCTCGGAAAATTGTATTCTCCAATTGACGAACATTGCCTTTCCAGTCATGCGTCTTGAGCATTTCAAGCGTCTCAGCGGTTGCCCCGGACACATTCAGGCGCTCGGCGGCATTAATGCGGCGGACGAAATGCTCGACCAAAGCGGGAATGTCCTCACGGCGTTCGCGCAGCGGCGGAACAGCAATCGGGAAGACATTCAGGCGGTAAAATAAATCTTCACGGAATGTGCCGTCCTTCACGGCTTCGGCAAGATCGCGATTTGTTGCGCTTATAATCCGAACATCCACAGGCACTGTGCGCTTGGATCCAATGGAATCCACTTCACCTTCTTGCAGGACGCGCAGCAGTTTAACCTGCATTTCTAAAGGCAATTCTCCGACTTCATCCAGGAAAAGTGTCCCCGTGTGCGCCTCCTGGAATTTACCAAGGTGTTTCGAGTTTGCGCCTGTGAAGGAGCCCTTTTCATGGCCAAAGAGAATAGATTCGACGAGGCTTTCCGAAATCGCGCCGCAGTTTACCGTGATGAAAGGTTTGTCGGACCGCTCAGACGCGCTTTGAATTGCGCGGGCGATCACTTCTTTACCCACGCCGGATTCGCCGGTGATTAAAATTGGAATATTTGCTCTTGCGCCGCGCTCACCCATGGCCACAACAGAGCGCATGGAGGATGCATTGCCGATAAGGTCGTCAAACGACAGACCGCCTTCGGTTGTTTTCTTAAGGCGCTTAACTTCTCCGACCAAAGTTTTCATATCCAGAGCATTGCGAATGGACACGATAATTCGCTCGGGGGCCGCAGGTTTGACGACGAAATCACGCGCGCCAGCTTTCATGGCTTTGACCACTGCATCGATGGAGCCTTTACCTGTCAAAACGATGACAGGCAGATCCGGGCGTTTTTTGGCAAGCTCCGCCAGCGTTTCCATGCCGTCGCGACCCGGCATAATCAAGTCCAGCAACATCACGTGAACTTTGTCTTGCTCTGCGCCAAGGGCAATTGCCAAAGCTGCGTCTCCGTCGCCCGCTTGCAGTGTCGAGAATCCGGACTTTTCTACAACGGCCTGTAAAAGGCGGCGTTGCGTCGGATCGTCATCCACGATTAGGACAGTTTTAGCCATAAATTCACCCGGTTTTTTCCAAGAGGAAATGGTTTGTCCAAATCTCTCTCTTCCCGGAACATGACGCGGGGAGGTGAATTTCAGGTTCGAGATTATGCTTAAGGAAGATTAAATTTGATTCTGGTTGAAATCCGGTACTCCGCAGCAAAATATTGTGCCGCGTCCTCAAAAATATTTTATTTTGGAGAGATGGGACCGCTTGTCTAAGGCTTAGGCGCATGATAGCCCACCACCCCAAACCGATAACTTATCTATAAGACAGGAAAGCGACATGGCAGGCGGACATTCCGATTACACACGTGGGACGATGAAAATCGACGAACAATCCGGCACGTTCTCAGGGTTTATGGGTGGCACTAAATATGGCGGAGCACTAATCGCCTTATTCGTCATTATGCCCACGCTCGTTTTTGCGGTTAATCTCCATTGGTTCCCGTCTTTGATTGCGACCCTCGTCTTAGGTTTTGTATTGGGGCTGGCAATGAAGTTCAAAGGCGGCTGGTATGCAGGATTGATTGGCTTATCGATCCTCGTTGCTCTTTTTTCCTTCTTACTTTCCGCCGTCGCGTCCTAGGCGACTGACTAAAAAAGGCTGTATCGCGTGAAACTTACTGTTCTAAATGATGTGGCTTTAGAGAAGAAAGGCGGTGCGGAAGCTCGCGTCGCCGCCACGCCTGATACCGTCGCGGGCTATGTGAAATCAGGGCATAGCGTCACAATTGTCAAAGGCGCGGGTGCAAAGGCCGATTTCGCCGACGCCCTTTATAAAGAGGCCGGCGCATCAATTTCGACTACAAATACGACCGCCGTAAAATCCGCTGATTTGGTCTTATCCGTCACTGGCGGGTCTGAAAAATTGGTCGCGGCTATGAAAAAAGGCGCTGGTATTACAGGTATTCTATCGCCGACAGATAATCCCAAATATGCGGCGGCTTGCGCCAAGGCTGGCGTCACAGCTTATGCGCTGGATTATATTCCGCGGATTTCACGCGCGCAGGCGATGGATGTTCTCTCCTCACAATCCAATCTTTCCGGCTATCGTTCTGTTGTCGAAGCGGGCGGCATTTACGGACGCGCCTTTCCAATGATGATGACGGCAGCGGGTACAATCGCCCCGGCGAAAGTCTTTATTATGGGCGTGGGTGTTGCGGGCCTGCAAGCCATCGCGACGGCGCGCCGTTTGGGAGCCGTCACAACCGCGACCGATGTGCGTCCTGCTACCAAAGAGCAGGTGGCTTCATTGGGCGCAAAATTCATCGCTGTTGAAAATGAAGAATTTAAAGCGGCTGAAACAGCGGGCGGCTATGCCAAACAGATGAGCGCGGAATATCAAGCGCTACAGGCCGAACTCACGGCGAAACATATTGCCAAACAAGATATTGTCATAACGACGGCCCTTATTCCGGGCCGCAAAGCACCTGTTTTGGTGACGAAAGCGATGCTGGATACAATGCGTCCTGGCTCTGTCTTGGTTGATTTGGCGGTTGAACGCGGCGGTAATGTTGAGGGCGCAAAGCCCGGCGAGATTGTTACGACGGTAAACGGCGTTCACATTGTTGGTCATCTGAATTGGCCGTCTCGTATGGCGGCGGATGCATCCAATATGTTTGCCCGCAATATCAAAAATTTCCTCCCGCTCGTCACTGCGGACGACGGCGCTTATGTTCCGGATTGGGACGACGAAATCATCCAAGGCTGCGCGCTCACCCGTGACGGCGAAGTTATTCACGAGAGGCTTAATTGATGTCAGCAGTTCTCATCATGGCAGGCGGCGCAGCCGTGTCGCCCCTTGTCTTCCAACTCGCCATTTTTGTCATGGCGATTTTCGTAGGCTATTACGTTGTTTGGTCAGTCACGCCAGCTCTGCACACGCCTCTTATGGCTGTGACGAACGCAATTTCATCTGTCATTATCGTTGGCGCTTTGGTGGCCGTGGCCGCAGGCGTCAAAGGCGGTTCCAGCGTTTCGACATGGGCAGGTTTCGCGGCTGTTGCGCTCTGCGCCGTTAATATTTTCGGTGGCTTCCTTGTGACCCAACGTATGTTGGCCATGTATATGAAAAAGGCTCCTAAAGAGGTGATAAAATAATGCCTCAATTTTTAGCTGATATTGCAGCCGTCGATATCGCGGCCGTTCTTTATACGGTCTCGGCGGTTCTCTTTATTCTCGCGTTACGGGGTTTATCTTCCCCAGCAACGTCCCGTCGGGGCAATACCTTCGGGATGGTCGGTATCGCGATTGCGATTGTTACAACTTTGTTCGTGGCGGGAATGAATGGAACAGGCTTCATATTGTCCGCTGTTGGCTTGGGGCTGGGCGGCGTAATTGGCGCTTACATCGCCAAGAAAATTCCAATGACGGATATGCCTCAACTCGTCGCAGCTTTCCATTCGCTTGTAGGTTTGGCAGCGGTTCTGGTCGCGGTAGCTGCATTTTTCAGTCCGGGAGATTTCGGGATTTTATCCGAGGGTCAGATCAAAGCCGGGTCGCTTTTAGAGCTTGGTCTGGGGGCAGTGATTGGCGCAATCACTTTCTCAGGCTCAGTCATCGCCTTCGCGAAATTAAACGGAAATATGAGCGGGTCACCGATTATGTTGCCGGCGCGTCACCTTATTAATATTGCACTCGGTCTCGGCATTGCGGTCCTCATTGGCATGTTGATGAAATCCGGGGGCACAGCGCATTGGATGATTTGGGCATTGCTAGGCGCGGCTTTCTTGATTGGTTTTTTGCTTATTATCCCAATTGGCGGCGCGGATATGCCTGTCGTTGTTTCGATGTTAAATTCCTATTCCGGTTGGGCCGCAGCGGCACTTGGATTTACACTTGGAAACTTGGCGCTAATTATTGTTGGCGCGCTTGTCGGCTCTTCAGGGGCGATCCTGTCCTACATCATGTGTAAGGCGATGAACCGGAAATTTATTTCGGTTATCCTTGGCGGGTTTGGGGCCGACGCTGCGGCGGCTGACACGGGCACGAAGGAACAACGCCCTGTCAAAAAAGGCTCTGCGGCTGACGCTGCCTTTATCATGAAAAATGCGTCCAAAGTTATCATCGTACCTGGGTATGGTTTGGCTGTGGCGCAAGCCCAGCATGCGACCCGTGAAATGGTAGATGCCTTAAAAGAAGAAGGCGTCGAGGTTGTCTATGCGATTCATCCGGTTGCGGGGCGTATGCCCGGTCATATGAATGTGTTGCTGGCCGAAGCAAATGTTCCTTACGATGAAGTTTTCGAGTTGGAAGATATCAATTCTGACTTTGCAAATGCGGATGTGGCTTTTGTTATTGGCGCAAATGATGTGACCAATCCTGCGGCCAAGACAGATCCGCAAAGCCCGATAGCAGGCATGCCGATTTTGGATGTTGAAAAGGCGGCCACAGTTCTTTTTGTAAAACGATCTTTATCTCCCGGTTATGCCGGTATTGATAATGATTTGTTCTATCGCGACAATACGATGATGCTGCTGTCCGACGCCAAGAAAATGGTCGAGGAAATTATTAAGAGTCTATAAAATAAAACCTCCGCTCGTCATCGCGAGCGGAGGTTCTCAAATTTTATGTCGACGCTTTCTCTAGCTGTCGGGTAAAATCAGCTTTTTAGCGAGAAAACTATTGCCATCGGCAGGTTTCGGGCCACTTCCCATTTCAAAATCAATCTTTTGAACTTGGACGGTGACGTCAGTCGTCGGAATTTCCAAATAGATCCGTTCGCCGTCTTCCATGTCCAAGTAGCGGGACTCAGCATCACTACTGGCGTTACGTGTTACGGTTTCTGTCCTGGCGTCGCGGTAAACCACGCGAAACCAGTCCTTATCCTCGTCCAGTGTTTTCGACGCGGCATTCGCGAGCGCGGCTTCAAAAATGATATCTGTCATGACCGGAACGTCCTCAGCCGGTATCTCGGTCTGTACGGCGACCGTGTGAATGTTTTGGTCTCCAGCAAATGCCGCAGAGGGTAGGGAGACGGCCAAGACTGCTGCCGCGACCGGGGTGAGTGTTTTCTTATAAGTATTCATATTGAATTCTCCTCTCATGCTACAACAACGGGGTTGCAGGGTCAGAAGTTCCAATCGAATTAAGGTATGATTAAGGCAATTTTCATCAAATTTAGTTGAAATTTCAAGGCTCGCCCTGTCGAAGCGCGCAAAAGGCAGTCTATTTCCGGGACCGTTTGGACATATACATGGCGCGATCTGCACGGGCCAGAACTTGTTCAACACTATCTCCGGGTTCGCAAGGCGCAACGCCCCAAGCGGCGCTGATATTCACGCTGCCCGTAGGCATGACAACTTCTTGTTCCGCGATACGGCAGCATAAGGTTTGAGCTTTTGCCTTGGCGACTTCGACGTCGGATTTAAACAATAAAATTCCAAATTCATCGCCGCCCAACCGCGCGACCATGTCACAATCGCGGACGCCCTCCTGCAAAACCTCGCCAATCATCTTCAGCAGCGAGTCCCCGACGCCATGGCCAAATCTGTCATTCACGGATTTAAATTCGTTGAGATCGAAAAAAATAAGCGTGGACAGAAGGTCGTATCGTTCCATCACGGTTTGTGCGCGAGAAATTTCGCGCATGAACGCGCGCCGATTATAAACGGGGACGAGTGGGTCAGTATTGGCGGCATGTTCCAACTCTAAAATCCGTAACCGCAAATGCGCAATTTCACTCGTCATATCTTCATTTGCCCGGACCAATGCGGCATCCGCATCTGCACTACGTTGATACAACGGTGTGGCCGCGTCTTGTAAAACGCGTGTTAGGCGAGATGGGCTCATGCTGTTAAGGCTCGTAATTTCATTTCAGGACAGAATAGATCTCCTTATAGGCCAACTGAGATTAAGATTTCACCAATGCCCTGCGAATGGACATTTGACCCCTGTCGTTCGGGGGGTTAGAGACACTCGCTTCCACCCTGCGGAGTCATCATGGGAGCGGGCGCAAATGGCCTCACCGAAAATCGCAATCATTATGGGCTCGACCAGTGATTGGCCGACAATGGAACATGCGGCGACCGTGCTTGACGCGCTGGACGTGCCCTATGACGCACAGGTTATTTCTGCTCACCGGACGCCGGATCGTCTCGTTGAATTTTCTAAAACAGCCGAGGACACCGGATTTCACGTCATCATTGCAGGCGCAGGCGGCGCGGCGCATTTGCCGGGCATGTGTGCCTCCATGACGCAGGTTCCCGTCTTGGGTGTTCCCGTGCAAAGTGCGGCGCTGTCGGGGTTGGATAGCCTGCTGTCCATTGCGCAAATGCCGGGCGGCATCCCCGTCGGCACTTTGGCCATCGGTAAAGCCGGCGCAAAGAATGCAGGGCTGATGGCCGCGTCCATCCTCGCCTTGTCCGACCCCGCATTGGCCGCGCGTTTGCGCGCGTGGCGAGCCGCGCAAACGGCGTCCGTTGCGCTTTCCCCCAGAGGCTAAAATATGCAGTCACACTCCCCCCGCAATCCGGATAAAACGCTTCCTCCCGGTTCGACAATTGGTATCCTCGGCGGCGGACAATTGGCCCGTATGATGGCGGTTGCCGCCACCCGCTTGGGATTGAACACCCATATTTATTCCCCCGACGCCAATTGCCCTGCGGCGCTCGTGGCAGAGAAAATTATTGTCGGTCCCTATAATGATCTCGACCGTGTATTGGAATTTTCGCAATCTTGCGATGTTGTGACCTATGAATTTGAAAATGTTCCGGCCATGACCGCGAAAGCCGCCGCCTCTGCCGTGCCCTTGCGTCCCGGTGCACGCGCATTGAACGTCAGTCAGGACCGTTTGGAAGAAAAGTCTTTCCTGCGCGCACAACTGGATTTGGAGGTGGCCGGTTTTGAAGACATTACCAGCATCCATGATTTGCGCCGCGCTGTGAAACGTCTGGGCTTGCCATCTGTGTTGAAAACGCGGCGATTTGGTTATGACGGCAAAGGTCAGGTCATTCTCCGCTCGGAAGCGGATATTGATGGCGCATGGGAGGCGCTCTCGCCTGCGCCTTGTATTTTGGAAGCGTTCATCGCGTTTGACCGCGAGGTGTCCATCGTGGCCGCCCGCGGATTGAACGGGGAAATCGCAGCCTATCCGCTGACGGAAAATATACACCGCAATCACATACTTCATACCAGCGCGGCCCCCGCGCAAAATGATGATGGCAGCGCCGCAAAGATTGCGGCAAAAATTCTGGACCATTTGGATTATGTCGGCGTGATGGGCGTCGAGTTTTTTCAAATGAAAAATGGCCAACTAATCGTGAATGAGATTGCCCCTCGCGTTCATAACTCCGGACATTGGACACAAAATGCCGGCTGTACGGATCAGTTCGAGCAACATATGCGCGCTGTTGCCGGCTGGCCGCTGGGCGATGCGCGTCCGCGCCAAGGCGTCGTTATGACCAATTTGATTGGGGATGATGTTGCAGACTGGAAAACTCTGGCGGCCCAAGCTGGAACCCATGTTCATCTCTACGGAAAATCAGAGGTCAGAGCAGGTCGAAAAATGGGCCACGTCAACCGCACGAAATAAATTCACTCCGTTCAGACGTCTATGCGTGAACATGCATCTCGTGGCGTCCTTTGGAGAAGGGGGCGGGAGACATAAATCCAGAGGGTTAGAATACTAAGGAAAAGCCCGGAAATATCTGCATTTGCAAGCGCCATCAATCCCCACATTCAGCCTGATTTAAGCCAATTGAAAAAGGTCCTCGACGCGAACATCTAAAACCTCTCCAATGCGCAAGGATAATACCGTCGATG
>CALFWV010000144.1 GCA_937927825.1 uncultured Caulobacterales bacterium
GCCTGTGTAAAGCGGAAGATATTATCGACGAAGAACAACACGTCTTTGCCTTCTTCATCCCGGAAATATTCAGCCTGTGACAGACCTGTCAAAGCCACACGTGCGCGGGCTCCGGGAGGCTCGTTCATCTGGCCATAGACCAATGTCGCACGGCTTTCGCCCTTGAGGTTAATTACCTCAGATTCAATCATTTCGTGGTAAAGGTCATTTCCTTCACGTGTCCGCTCACCCACGCCCGCAAAGACGGAGTAACCACCAAACAGTTTCGCGATGTTGTTGATGAGTTCCATGATGAGAACTGTTTTACCAACACCCGCACCGCCGAAGAGCCCGATTTTACCACCCTTGGAATAAGGGCAAAGCAAGTCGATAACTTTAATACCTGTCACGAGGACTTCTGTTTCAGTCGCCTGATCAACAAAAGCGGGAGCTTCTTTGTGAATTGACGCTTTCATTTTTGTTACGACAGGGCCGCGATCATCAATCGGGTCGCCGATAACGTTCATGATACGTCCGAGAGTTTCCGGTCCAACAGGCACAGTGATTGGCGCGCCCAAGTCAGTCACGGCTTGACCGCGGACAAGACCTTCTGTCGCGTCCATCGCAATTGTACGAACTGTGTTTTGACCCAAATGCTGAGCAACTTCGAGAACCAGACGGTTGCCGTTATTGTCAGTTTCCAGAGCGTTGAGAATGGAAGGGAGTACACCGCCTTCAAATTCGACATCGACAACCGCGCCAATAACCTGGCTGATGCGACCCGCGCCGATCTTATTGGTATTTGCCGCTTTTTTTGTCGCAGGCTTACGCTTCGCTGCGGTTTTCTTGGCAGCTGGCTTTTTTGCCGCTGTCTTCTTTGTAGGTGCTTTTGCCATGAGTGTGTTCCTCTAGCCTCTTAAATCTTACAGCGCTTCAGCGCCGGAAATAATTTCTATCAATTCGGATGTAATCTGTGCCTGACGCGTTCTGTTGAACGTCATTGTCAGTTTGTCGATCATGTCGCCTGCGTTTCGAGTGGCGTTGTCCATGGCCGTCATTTTGGAGCCCATCTCACCCGCTTGGTTTTCCAGCAAGGCTGAGAAAATTTGCGTATTGATGTTACGTGGGAGTAGAACGCGCAGGATACCCGCCTCGTCCGGCTCATAGGTATAAATAGCTCCGTTCAAATCCGGTGCAAAAACATCGTCCGCCGCATGCTCGCCGGGCGTTTCATCTTCGACGCCAAGTGCGGCCATAGCCGGGATCAATGTATTTGAAACAGCATCCTGTTGCATCACATTGACGAACTGAGAGTAGATCAATTTACAAACGTCATACTCGCCCGCCTCAAACATGGCTGTGATTTTTTCGCCAATACCCTGCGCAATACCGGCATGAAGTGAGCGCTCTTCTTTCAAAGATACGTATTCTACAATCTGATCGCCATAGAGACGGTTCAACTGATCATAGCCCTTTTTACCGATGAGATAGAGTTTTACCGTCTTTCCGGCGCGCTCCAACGCAACGATTTCTTCGCGCGCTTTACGGACAATATTAGTATTGAAACCACCGCATAACCCCCGGTCAGCCGTCGCAACGACGAGGAGGACGGTATCCGACTTCCCATTGCCGACAAGCAGTTCAGGACCGCCTGCCGTGTCTGACATGGAGTTGGCCAGATTGATAATAATGGAATTCAACCGGTCCGAATAAGGACGTGACGCCTCGGCAGCCTCTTGCGCTTTGCGCAATTTCGCTGCGGCAACCATTTGCATGGCTTTCGTGATCTTCTGCGTATTTTTTACGCTGCCAATCCGGTTCTTTAGCTCTTTCAAAGACGCCATAAGACGAGTTCCTTAAGCCGCGAAATTATCCGTGAAGGATTTCAGCACGGATTTGATTTTCTCTTCAATCTCGTCAGTCAACTTTTTGCCTGTCGCAATATCAGACAGAAGCGCTTTTTGCTCGCCGCGCAAATGCGCGAGGAGCTGCGCTTCATAGGCTTGGACGGACTTCGCGGGGATACCATCAAGATACCCGCGCGTGCCAGCGTAAAGGACAACAACTTGCTCTTCGACCTGTAGAGGCGAGAATTGCGGCTGCTTGAGAAGCTCTGTGAGGCGCTCACCACGGGCCAACAGAGCCTGTGTAGATGCATCCAAATCCGAACCAAACTGCGCAAAGGCCGCCATTTCGCGATACTGCGCGAGCTCACCTTTAATCGGACCTGCAACCTGTTTCATCGCCTTAATTTGCGCCGCAGACCCAACGCGAGAGACGGACAGACCAACGTTCAACGCAGGACGGATACCTTGGAAGAACAAATCTGTTTCGAGGAAAATCTGACCATCCGTAATAGAAATCACGTTAGTCGGGATAAAGGCCGAGACGTCGTTACCTTGTGTCTCGATAATAGGCAATGCGGTCAAAGACCCTGCGCCGTGATCTTTGTTCAGCTTCGCAGCGCGCTCAAGAAGACGGGAATGAAGATAGAAAACGTCGCCTGGATACGCTTCGCGGCCCGGAGGACGACGCAGCAAGAGGGACATCTGGCGATAGGCCACAGCTTGCTTTGACAGATCATCATAAATGATGAGGCCATGCATACCGTTGTCACGGAAATATTCACCCATAGCACACCCGGCAAAAGGCGCGAGATACTGAAGCGGTGCCGGTTCTGACGCGGACGCCACAACAATGATAGAATAGGACATCGCGCCATTTTCTTCGAGCGTCTTAACAAGAGACGCAACGGTTGAACGCTTCTGTCCAATAACGACATAAATGCAGTAAAGCTTGTCGTTTTCGCGGTCCTCATCAAAGGCTGCTTTTTGGTTCAAGATAGCATCAACAGCGACGGCCGTTTTACCTGTTTGGCGGTCACCAATAATCAATTCGCGTTGACCCCGACCAACAGGGATAAGCGCATCAATCGCCTTAATGCCCGTTTGAACAGGCTCGTGAACACCTTGGCGCGGCATAATGCCCGGCGCTTTAACGTCAACGCGGCGGCGCTCTGTCGATTCAATCGGACCTTTGCCGTCAATAGGCTCGCCCAGTGGGTTTACAACGCGGCCAAGAAGCCCTTTGCCAACCGGCACGTCAACGATTTCGCCGAGGCGCTTAACTGTATCACCTTCTTTAATCCCACGGTCATCACCGAAAATAACAACACCGACGTTATCAGTTTCAAGGTTAAGCGCCATGCCCTTAACACCACCCGGGAATTCGACCATCTCACCGGCGCGGACATTGTCCAGGCCGTAAATCCGGGCAATACCGTCACCAACGGAAAGCACTTGACCCACGTCAGAGACTTTGGCTTCTTTACCGAAGCCCTTAATTTGTTGCTTGAGGATCGTGGAGATCTCTGCGGCACGAATATCCATAGCTTTTGTCCTCTTATGCTTCTTTGAGGGCGAGACGGAGATCCTCAAGTTTTGTCTTGAGGGAGCTGTCATATAAACGTGACCCAATCCGCACGACGAAACCGCCGAGCAGGTCCGGATCAACCGATGTTTCAATATCGACCGGGCGGCCGAGTGTTTTCTTAAGCTGCGATTTAATCGCAGTCGTCTGAGCTGCAGTCAGTTTGGCAGCTGATGTTACCTTTGCCACTTGGCTTCCACGGCGACGGGCCACCATGTCATTGAAGGCGGAAATGATTCCCGGCAAATCTGCAGCACGCCGATTTCCTGCCACAGTTCCGATGAACTGCTGCGTTAAAGCGGAGAGTTTCGCCTTTTTCGCCAAAGCCGTCAGCGCCGCAACCTTGTCTTCAGTCGCGATAACTGGACTTTCCGTCAAATGTTTCAAATCAGCGCTGGAATCGTACATCTTCTTGAAAGATTTGAGATCTTTCTCCACCCGAGGCAGAGATTTAGCCTCCTCCGCAAGGTCGAGGAGCGCTAGGGCGTAGCGTGTGGGGGCTTCGCCTGTGATGACTTCGGTGTCGGACAAAACGGGTCGATCCTGAGCTGTAGCCGACGCGCAAAATGCCGCGTCAAAAACTGGGTTTCTTTAAGAAAAGGCAATAACCTTTCCCTCAATCGCGCGGGCCATAGCAGGGAAAAATCCACATGCCAAGGTCAGAATCTAGCCTGCATGCAGTCCGAAGCAAACCCACACGACAAGGGCCTAAAAAGACGCAATGAACTTGACAAAAACTCGTAAATTTTGCCTCCTTCAGGCATGATAGGACAATTTATTGCGCTCTATAGAGCTCGAAAAGACCCAATTCTTGCAAAACGTCTGGCGGGCGAAATTTTGGTGGACGGCGTCATAGGCCGCATCAGTTGGCCGCTTACATTTGCCAAGTTTTGGATGGCAGTCGGAATTGTGGGGCTGTTCGTGATTTTAGCGCTCTTGTTAACTCTCGGGTTCGCCTCGCACTGGACATTCATAATCCCGGCGCTTCCGGTTGCAGCCGGAATTTATGGAATTCTTAAACTTTGGCGGGGCCTGAACGCCGGGGTTAATCAGGTTACAAAAATTGCAAAACAGGAAGTCAATAACAGGACTACAGGGTTATCAAGCCTACCCAACAAAGCGGAAGAAAACCCGAATCCAGATAATACAGCATAAAAAAAGCTGCCCCGAGGGGCCGCTTTCGAAAATTTGTGACTTAGACCGAAGCCTAGAACTTCATGTTCACGCCAGCGAAGAGGAAACGTCCACCCGCATCATAAACACCAGCAACTGTGTTCGCTTCAACGTTCACACCAGTTGTACCGAAAGTCGTTACTATTGGCGGATCATTGTCCAACACATTGTTGGCGCCGACACGGAATGTGACAGAGTCATTCACGTCATAGAACGCTGCCAGATCAAGATAACCTGTTGCATCGATGCTCTGGTCGATTGCGTTTCCGCCATCATCTACGAGTGAGCGAACAGTACCGTCATCACCGAAGCCGTTATCGATGGAGCCGACTTGATCGACACCTGAAGAATAACGCCAGACTGCAGATGCACGGACCTTCCATGGCGACTGCCATGTCGTGACCATATTGTGGCGATACTCAAAGTTCGGGTTACCACATGAACCAGCAAAGAACCCAACACAATCAAACGCAGGTGTACCTGGCAGTGTCGTCGCTTCCTGCGAGATCACATAAGTAGAGTTGTAGTTAAAATTCAGATCACCAAACTTACCGAGACCTAGGTTATAAAGAACCTGGAAATCGATACCGCTTGTTGCGAATTCAGCGATGTTCTGAGCTGTCGCCGTAATGAAAGCTTGATCACGCGGGAAGAAGGTCAAAGACCCGTCTGGTCCACGCTGAATAAGCGAACAGAACTCTGTCGCGCCCGTCAACAAACACTGATTCAGTGTTGTCGCCGTCGGAATTGTTGAGATTGCGTCTGACACTGTAATGTCAAAGTAATCAGCAGACAAAGTCAGGCCAGAAACTGCGCTTGGCTGATAAACAACACCAAGTGTGTATGTATCGGCTGTCTCAGGAGTCAAACCAGGGTTACCACCGGTTAGAGTGTTCAACTGACCAGAGTCAGGCGGAACAAGCCCAAAGAGGTTTGTCGGAAGGCCAGTGTTTGCACACTGTGCTGCCGT
>CALFWV010000145.1 GCA_937927825.1 uncultured Caulobacterales bacterium
CCGGTAACCATGAGCCGCATGGACCGCTTGTTCGGCGTGACAATGGCGGAACAAGGCGTCTCGCAATTGCTCTCTATTGAGCTGGAAAAAGCCGCGGAGCTGGTGGCTGCGGAGTAATCTGTCCTGCCTCTCTTTGGGGACAGGTATTAAAACGTCCCGACACGAAAATGCGCTGTCCCGACACGTCTTTCCTCGCCTAACTGTCCTCTCTTTGCGATCCTCGAGCTGCGGGCTACGCTTTGCTGCGCGAATCAGGACCTAGAATGAAACAACCCAAAAAATCCGAAACACTGGAAGTACGCTTGTCCCATCCAGATAAGCTTGCGCTGCAAGATCAAGCTGCCCGCGAGGGCCGCACCGTCAGCGCTGTCGTGCGCGGATTAATTTCATCCTATCTCGCGCAAGCTGAACCCCGCTCCCACACACAATTCACGGAGCTTCTCATGACACTAAAATCACGACCTAAAACAGTTTTCGCAACACTGGCGTGTTTGCCCGCACTTATGTTGCCAATACTATTCGCCTCCCCTGCCGTTGCAGAAGACATTTCGTTGTCGCTGCAAGCTGAATTCACCGAACCCGTTTTCGAAATGGGAGCAGACGGGAAGCGTATTCGCCGATTTAATACTGACATTGAAATAGGTCTGGACCAATTTTTCTCGATGCCCGTAATGATAAGTCCTTCTGGTGATCCGAGTGCAAATCTTCACATGAGTTTTCGTTTGTCCGAAGGGGACAACCAAATTGTGACGATTGAAATTTCTATTTGTGAGATAATGGACCCGCTAAAAAACACGAACAAGCAAGGGAAGATTTTACTGATTGATTCATGCGATGGAGAGAGATTGCTTGCTCAGCCACATATTAGCGCGAAATATGGAGAAACAGCAGAGTTTCTCTTCTCTACCGAACTTCCCATCAACGAAATGGCAAATGAGAAACCACTACACGAATTGATAAATGGGGAACCTGCTACTTTTCGCTTTGATGACGACAGTCGCAGAGTGTTTAAACTTAAGGCCTCCCCTAAAAAACTTTAGAGTTAATCTAATATTTGACTGAATCAAAAAACCCGATGAAGCATCGCCCTAGCTTCACCGGGTTTAGTTGGGTTCTTTAAAACAGCCCCATTTCGAATCGAAAGCAAAAATTGCTGCCGGACCATCCCAACGATGCATGTTGAATAGTACAGAAATACACTCTATCAAAACGGCGCCACCGAAGGTTTAGCGAAATTGGGGTCGTTATAACATTGAAAAATAATGGGAAAATAAATTACCGCGCTCCACCGCAAGGTTCAGACTTTGACGTAATTTTCGGATATTTTTGGAATCATGGTGTTGGCAATCACTTTGACCGAGACGGTGATCCGAGGCCTTGGACGCCGGAATCCTTGGAAACCGCCTGTGAAGAGGCAGGAAAACCGGTGGATCGGCGAACCATTCAAAACTGGCGCAGTGGTAAAAATAGACCAGGTCGCCGGAATATGCACGTCTTGGCAAGGGTCGCCAGCGGCGGCGATGAAAGACACAGGCAAGTTTGGGCCGATCAATTTATTGCAACATTGGACATGGCGTCTACCGACATCTCCACCTCCATCACGGTGCCCGATCATTCCGGGACGCAACCGCAAACTCCAAAAACGCGCAGAGCCCTCCCTTGGCGCAAAATAGTGGCGCTCGGCACAGCCTGCGCGATTATTCTCGGCGGGGCCGGCATTTTTCTGCGGCCGGATGCGGCCCCAAAAGACACGCCGATGCGGGTTGCAGTTCTACCTTTCGAAAATTTATCGGAAACAAATAATAATAGTTACATATCTGCGGGCATCACGGATGAAATCATACAATCCCTCAGTCAGATTCCAGATCTATACGTGTCTCCGCGCCGCGACAGCCAGTCTATCAGCCGTCAAAACTTGTCCGTAAAAGATATCGGAAACACATTGGGCGTCGGATATGTTTTGGATGGAACCTTGCGGGTCGATGCGGGCCGTATGAAACTCAACGCGGCCCTCGTTCAAATCGAGTCAGGAGAGCATGTTTGGTCGGGGAAATTTAATGATCAAACCGATGATTTATTCTCTATCCAAGAAGAGGTCGCCGAGGGCGTAACGGAGGCGCTGGATATCGTGATGTCGCCGGATCGCCGCGCGAACATGTTCAATTTCGGAACCGAGAATATTGAGGCTTATCGCCAATATCTCAAAGGACGGCATTTGATGAAATTCTGGCATGAAACCCATGAAGGCGATGACATCTGGCGGGCGGGTGAAGCTTTGGAAGCGGCTGTCACCGCGGATCCCGCTATGGGCCGCGCTTGGGTTCATATGGCGGATTTATATCACCATTTTGCGGCAGGTCATATAAACGCACCCGCCACTGGCCTGAACGTTACAGTACCGGGTACGCAAGACAAAATTCTCAATCACTTGCGCCAAGTCTTGGAACAAGGTGAGCGGCATGGAGATACAACAACGGCCCTGCAAGCAAAAGCCAATCGTATTTTTTACTCCAATGACTGGACCGCACTCAGGCCTGCAGTTCTGAAATATGCGGAGCAGGTCATTCCTCAGCGCGGGGAGTTAGAGTGGCTTTATGTTCCGGTCTTACTCAGCCTGTTGGGCGAAACCGATACTCAAACACGCCTTATGGATGACAGGGTTCTGAAATATGACCCCGGCAACGGAACCGGACATGCCTATGTCGTCCGGCAACATCTAAATGATGGAAATTATGCGGCAGCCAAAGAACGGTTATCCAAAGCCGAGGCCTCCAGCTTCTCCAGCCGACTGGCAGAAGTCAGAGGTTACATGTTGGTGGCTGAAAGAAACGGACCCGAACTTCGCGCCCATCTCGCGGCATCGGCAGATCGGCTTTCGCCGCTCCTATCTGACTACTTCTCTGTTTTATCTCATTATTTTAATGCAGAAGGGTCAAAAGCTATGACCCTTTTGGAGAATTCGCCTCCGCTCCAAAGTGAGAAAATACATCTCGCCTTCGCTCATCACCACATGAATAATACGGAAAAATCCGGAGAGATTTTTGCGGAAGTCGCGTCGACCCCCATCGGCGTTGTTCAAATTGCTGTGCTATTATCTTACGGTGCAGGCTGCGGACCTCACCACCTTCCGCCCATATCACCCCTGGAGGCGCGTTTGGAAGAAGCCGGCGTTTCGCATATTCCGTGTATTGGAATGCCCGTGACGACGGCGAAGCGTGAGTCTGCGAAAAACTAAACTTCGCCTGCAGAAAATAGTGTTGAAAAAGAATTTTAACGATATTTTTCAATACCTTGACACATCACCTCCGTCTGTTGACTTACCCTACCCCCTTCGTTAGGTAGGGGCCGCTTTCGACAGGGGTTTTCCTTATCAAAGCGGCGAATAAGTCATGGCTAACCAAAACGGACAAAACCACGCATCCAAACCAACCGACCTCAACGATCTTGGCGCGCGATTAAATGCGGCAAAAGCGAAATATGAGGCTGTACCGGAGGTCAAGGATGATGGATCAATGCTCGGGCAAGCTTGGCGAATGAGCACGGAACTTGTGGTTTCGGTCATTGTTGGATTGGGTCTTGGCTACGGCATTGACGTAATTTTTGGATCGAAGCCTTGGGGAATTTTAATTGGGTTATGTTTCGGCTTTGCCGCCGGAATCATGACAGTTCTACGGACGTCCGCTAAAATGGACGCTCAAAACGCGGGTATCCCTCTTGGGGACGACATGCCCGATGATGAAGACGAATAGGAGCGGGACGTGGCAAGCGACCCAATGGAACAGTTTAAAATTAAAGATGCAGCGGAGCTGTTCGAGATTGGTGGACAAACCATTTCTTGGACGAACTCATCTTTCTGGATGGTCGTTTCGGCCATCTTAATCATTGGATTTTTTGCCCTGACCACAAAGCGTAAGCTCGTCCCCGGAAAGATGCAGTCTTTGGGCGAGCTAAGCTACGAATTTATCGCCAATATGGTGAAAGACACGACCGGCGTCGAAGCCATGAAATTTATGCCTTTCGTCTTCACGCTCTTCTTTTTCATTCTCGCCGCAAACCTTATCGGCATGAACCCCTACGCTTTCACCACAACCTCACACATCGCCGTGACCGCTGCTCTGGCCGTATTCACGATTTGTGTTGTGATTGTTGCCGGCATTTGGAAAAACGGGTTGAAATGGTTCAAAATTTTTGCGCCGTCGGGCCTGCCTGCCATTATGTATGTCATCATTATACCGATTGAAATTATCTCCTTTATCAGCCGCCCGATTACGCTAGCCGTTCGATTGTTCGCGAACATGGTCGCTGGTCACGTGATGCTGAAACTTTTCGCGATTTTCGCGGCCTTTCTCGCGGCCAAAGGCGGGATTGTGGCGCTCGGCGTCGTCGTACCCGTCTTGGCAACGACAGCAATCGTTGCCCTAGAATTCCTAATTGCGGGTTTGCAAGCCTTCGTGTTTGCCATCCTGACATGTGTTTATCTCAACGACGTTTATCACGTCGATCACTAATCTGAATTTTCCATCCATAGGAGACATTATCATGGAAGCAGAAGCAGCAAGATACATCGGTGCCGGACTTGCCGGTACAGCCCTCATCGGGGCTGGTGTAGGTATCGGTTCAATCTTCTCTAACTACCTTGCGGGCGCATTGCGCAACCCATCCGCGGCGGCAGGTCAGCGTACAAACCTTCTTCTTGGTTTTGCACTTTGCGAAGCGACAGGCCTCTTTGGCTTCGTTCTCGCAATGATCATCCTGTTCGCGTAAAGCTTAACCGCGCCTGATTTGAAAGGGAGCCTTTGCAATGGCTGCTGACACAGATACAAAATATGGCGCTGCTGAACAGGCCGCTTCCGGCGGCCTGCCACAGCTTGACCTGTCGACATGGTTTAACCAAATTTTCTGGTTGGTCATCGTCTTCGCGGCTCTCTACTTCATTCTATCAATGTTTATCCTGCCGCGTTTGCGGGAGGGTATTTCTGATCGGGAAGACCGGATCAGTGACGACCTGGACCAGGCGTCCAATATGCAGCGCGAAGCGGAAGAGGCCGAAAAAGCTTACAACCGCTCTCTCGCCGACGCACGGGCCAAGGCGATGAATGTCGCTGAGACAACAAAAAAATCAATTGACGCTGAAATTGCGTCGGAGATTGAAGCCGCAGATGCCAATATGGATCGTCAGGCCGAAATCGCAGAGGCCAATATCCGCAAGATCAAAACAAAAGCCTTGTCGAATATTGAGTCCATCGCGGGCGAAACCGCGATAGAAGTTGTATCCACCCTCACCGGCAAAGCGCCGACAGCCGCCGCTGTTCGCGCCGCCATGACGCCTTAGATAGAGAGATATCAGTATGATGTCTGCACATCTCATTCACGCTGCGGCCGGAACGCCTTGGTATTTAGACTCAAAGACTTGGGTTCTCATTCCTGTCATTCTTTTTCTTGCACTGATTATTTATAAAGGCGCCTTCAAAGCGCTCAACAAATCCCTAGACGATCGCGCTGACGCGATTGAGGCCGAGCTGGATGAAGCCCGCCGCTTGCGTGAAGAGGCGCAAGCCCTTCTCGCATCTTATCATCGCAAGCAAAAAGAAGCTGAAACGCAGGCTGAAGAGATTGTCAAACAAGCCCGCAGTGACGCCGAAAATATGGCCGTTCAAGCCCGCAAAGATTTGACAGAGCGGCTTGAGCGCCGCGCAGCTCAAGCCGAAGCGAAAATCGCAAACGCCGAAGCGCAAGCCATGAGCGAAGTGAAAGCCAAAGCCGCCGATATGGCCATGGACACAGCCGAAAACTTCCTGCGCAACAAGCTGTCAGCCGCTGATAAAGCGAAACTGATTAAAGACGGCATAGCGCAAATGGGCGCGACACTGGGTTAGAACTCAGACACATCGACGATACAGAAAGCCGCTTCTCTTGGAGGCGGCTTTTTTGTTTTTATGATTTAATTCCATTGAAAATATCGACGGCTTCCCAAAGACTATAAGTCCAATAATATTCTTCTGCGGCGCGGTCAGCGAAGCCTTTGCTTACACATAAATCCATCAGCTTGATAAAACTTTGGGGTGGGGTAAATTTCTCGTCCGTGCGGGGTAACCAATCGTCTTGCTTCCCCCATCCAGAAATAAGATTAATAGAGACAAGAATTAGTTCAATGATTGGTATTGCTTGAAATTCCTTGGTCACCAAAAGCCTTTTCTCCATTTCTTCATTACCTAGCAAAAAATAAGTAATCGGCGAAAAGCTCTTTCCATACGTCTTATAATCAAGTCGCTCGTTAAAAGGTATCGATTCAAAAGGATGAAGATCATTCTCATCTCGCTTATCTCGAAATCCATATGCCATACGCATTTTCCATAAAACATGAAAAGCATTCTCATACTCGGA
>CALFWV010000146.1 GCA_937927825.1 uncultured Caulobacterales bacterium
CATTCTGTGTCAGGGTAGGGGCAGTGCGGCCAATTCCGTCGTTTGCTACGCGCTGGGCATTACCGAGGCCTCGCCCGAAACCATTTCTATGGTGTTTGAGCGCTTCATCTCTGAGGTGCGCGGGGAGCCGCCGGATATCGATGTCGATTTTGAGCATGAACGCCGAGAAGAAGTCATTCAGCATATCTATCAAAAATATGGCCGCCACCGCGCGGGCATCTGTTCCACCGTCATCCATTTTCGCAGCCGCGCCGCTATTCGCGAAGTCGGCAAAGCCATGGGCCTGTCAGAAGACGCCGTCGCTGCGCTGTCGTCGCAAGTGTGGGGCACGAGCAGTCGGGGCGTTGGCGATGACCGCGTAAAAGCAGCGGGTCTCGACGCCGCCGATCCGCGCCTGCGACAAACCCTGGAGCTCACCCACGAGATCATTGGCTTCCCGCGACATCTTTCGCAACATGTTGGCGGCTTTGTTATCACTGCGGGGCGGCTCGATGAAATGTGTCCCGTTGAAAATGCCGCCATGGCCGACCGCACGATTATTGAGTGGGACAAGGACGACATCGACAAAATCGGCATGCTGAAAATCGATGTGCTCGCACTCGGCATGCTGACATGTATTCGCAAGGCGTTTGACCTGCTCGGCGATTGGAAAGGCGAGCACTATTCCATCGCGACCATTCCGCAAGAGGACCCCGCTGTTTACGACATGCTCTGCATCGCCGATACGCTCGGCGTCTTCCAAGTCGAGAGCCGCGCGCAGATGAATTTCCTGCCGCGCATGCGGCCGCGCACATTTTACGACCTCGTCATCGAGGTCGCTGTCATCCGCCCCGGCCCCATTCAAGGCGATATGGTGCATCCCTTCATCAAACGGCGGCGCGGCGAGGAACCGGTGGTCTATCCGTCGGAGGCCTTGAAGCCCGTTCTCGGCAAGACCCTTGGCATCCCGCTCTTTCAAGAACAGGCCATGCAAATTGCCTCAGTTGCCGCCGGGTTCACGCCAAGCGAGGCTGACCAGCTGCGCCGCGCCCTCGGAACGGCGCGCGGGCCGGGGACCATACAAAAATTCAAAGACCAATTCATTTTGGGATGTATCGACAATGGCTATGACGAAGACTTTGCCTGCGCGGTCTTTCGCCAGCTCGAGGGCTTTTCAGGATACGGCTTCCCTGAGAGTCACGCTGCCAGTTTCGCGTTGCTGGTTTATGTCTCAAGTTGGCTGAAATGCCACCATCCCGAAGTCTTTTGCTGTGCGCTGCTCAACTCTCAGCCTATGGGATTTTACGCACCTGCACAGATTGTCCGCGATGCCCGCGAACATGGCGTCCTTGTTTTGCCAATCTGCGCCGAGCATAGCTATTGGGACAATGTACTCGAGCCTGCGGGCAATGGACAGCTCGGCGTGCGGCTGGGCTTTCGACAGATTAAAGGCTTTCGCGAGGAAGATGGCCACTGGCTATCAGCGGCGCGGGGCAATGGCTACCGCTCCATAGATGCAGTGTGGCGTAAGGCAGGGCTTGACCGCACAGCGCTATCAAAACTGGCGCAAGCTGATGCCTTCGCCGCGCATGGCCTAAACCGCCGCGATGCGCTCTGGGCCGTCAAAGGTCTCGGCGGAGAAAAGCCGCTCCCGCTGTTTGAAAGCTTGGGTGAGGGGCTGCCTGAAGGCTCTGTTAGTCTACCGCTTATGGCTTTGCGCGAAGAGGTGTTTGAAGATTATATCGGCACACGCCTGACCCTGCGCGAGCATCCCGTGACGCTGTTGCAATCCGATATAGGTGACACTTTACCATCCAAAGATTTGCGCAACACAATTGACCGCCGCCGCGTAGAAGTTTGCGGTCTTGTCATCACACGCCAACGCCCCGGCACAGCCAGCGGCGTGATTTTTCTGACTTTGGAAGACGGGACAGGCGTGTCCAATATCGTCGTCTGGCCGAGCATGTTCGAGCGCTGCCGCAAAGCCGTTATGGCGGGACGGCTGCTGAAAATACGCGGCAAGCTGCAACGCGAAGGCATTGTCACCCATGTCATCGCCAATCAAATCACGGATATGTCCTATTTGCTCGACACACTCGGTGATGCGGGCAGTGCAGGCGATCGTCTCAATCCAACGCATGATAACGCGGATGAAGCCCGCCGTCCCATCCCGGCCAAAGAGGCGAAACGCGAAGGCAAAGTGTCTTACGGCAATCGGCTGTCGCCTTCCAAAGATCGCCCAATTCTGCCCAAGCGCAATATATCAGGATACTATAATTCAAGAGGTGGGGGCGCGCGTCATCCGAGGCAACAAGCCAATAAACTATTCCCAAGCCGAGACTTTCACTAACTCATGCAATCTGAAAAGTTATAAAGAATCCAGCACATGAAACACGCAATATACAATTCAAAAATACAGAAGATTAACGATGGTGCCCGAACCTGAACTTTAACTTAAGTTTCCTTTTGTATCTATAGGTTCAAAATATGCATTAAAAACAATTACTTAAAAATATACTTGTGTCCTTGTGTCTTTTTATGTTCTCATGTGGTGACTTTAAAATGATGGGTCAAATGATGGGTCAAATGTGAGAGAGACTATGAGCGCAGGTAGGCATAAGCTAAATAGGACGGTCGTAAAGGCCCTAACTTCTCATGGTTTATATAATGATGGAGGTGGTCTTTATCTTCAGATTACGAAGGGAGGATCAAAATCATGGATATACAGATATAAGATT
>CALFWV010000147.1 GCA_937927825.1 uncultured Caulobacterales bacterium
ACGATTGAGAACACATCGAACAGCGCAGGATAAGCTTCGCGTTCCGGCAACAACTCCCGCGTCATGACGCAGAGCGCATTTAGGCCCGACAAGCTCAGGCGGTCATCCATGAGTTCCGCCGCGCGGCTGTCGATGGCTTCCAATGTGTAGTAACCGAGTTGGTTTTCGAGCCGCCCCCGCCATTCTACGCTCACATGATTGCCGGGCTGCAAGACGGGACGCATCCGCCGCCCAATGCCGCCGCGCACGAGGCCTGGATGCCGCCCCTTCTCGCGCGTAAAAACTTCGATGATGGCAGAGGTTTCCCCATGCTTACGTGAACTCAGAATATATCCGTCTGCCGCCCAATCCATCAGGCTAAACGTCGAACTCCAACCCCATACCGGTATAGCGGGCTTGGTCGTCTTTCCATTTTTCCCGCACTTTGACGAAGAGGAACAGGTGGACTTTCCTGCCGAGCCAGTTCTGCATTTCATGCCGAGCGGACGCGCCGATATCCTTGATTGTGCGCCCTTGCTTGCCAAGGACAATAGGTTTTTGCGAGGCGCGCCGGACATAGATGACTTGTTCAATCCGGACGTCACCGCTTTTTAACTCTTTCCAGTTCTCGGTCTCAACCATACTCGCATAAGGCAATTCGTCATGCAGGCGGAGGAAGAGTTTCTCTCGCGTAATCTCGGCCGCCATCAAGCGCGATGGAATATCGGCAGCTTGATCCGTCGGATAGAGCAAAGGCCCCTCGGGCATTGCCTCGGCGAGCGCGGTGGAGAGAGCTTTTATTCCCTCACCATTTTTCGCAGATGTCATGAAAAGCTCGGAATACGCGTCCATCTCATTAAATTCCGCAATCAGGGGCAAGACCTTTTCATGCGGGATTTCATCGACTTTATTCAGAACTAACATAGCCTTGGAGTGGCGTTTTTTGAGCCCATTTACGACGCTTTTTGTGTCGTCTACAGAAAGCCTGTCTTGTGAACTTCCTTCACCCGCAGATTGACGCAGCCAAGCCGGCGCATCAACAACATGGACAATTAGATTACTGTCATTGACCCCTGTCCACGCGGCATGGACCATGGATTTGGCAAGGCGATCCGATTCATTTGGTGAAAAAATACCGGGAGTATCGACCAAAACGACTTGTGAAGCCTGCCCGTCCGGCGTCTCTAACATAGCGATCGCCCGAATTTGAAAACGTGTTGTCTGGACCTTATGGGTCACAATCGAAACTTTTTCGCCAACAAGAGCATTTGTAAGTGTCGATTTCCCCGCATTGGGCGCCCCGACAATGGCAGCAAATCCGGCGCGCGTCATGACGGCAAACTTTCTATTAAATGGGTCGCGGCATAGCGTTCAGCGTCACGTTTTGATTTCCCAGTACCCCTTGCTGAACCAAGTGTGCCCACGGTCACTTCGACAACGAAAAGCGGTCTGTGATCCGGACCGCTACGCTCAATCACATCATAGACTGGCAGGCCATGATGCCCGGCCATCGCCATTTCTTGCAGAAGTGTCTTTGGATCCTTCGCGGACTTCTTTACAACTTCCTCTAAAATCGGGATCCAATACCGATCATAAAATCGCTTCGCTTCCGTAAACCCACCGTCGATATAAATCGCCGCTATGAGGGCTTCGCATGCATCACCGAGGATTGATGTTTTTTCCCGTCCGCCCTGCCGATCCTCAGCCGATGAAACCAAAAGGCTTTCGCCTAATCCAATCTGCCGTCCAATCTGAGCACAGGTTTCCTTACGCACAAGGGCATTTAACCGTCGTGCTAATTTTCCCTCTGCCTCGGTGGAATAGTGATATAAAGCCTCGGCGGTTAGCAGACCAAGCACACGGTCTCCCAAAAACTCCAAGCGTTCATTATCGTCTGTCTTGCGTTGACCATCGCCGTAAGAGCTGTGTGTCATTGCCCGAACAATCAGAGAGGGATTTTTGAACTTATATTCAATACGGGCTTCCAGAGCTGCCAGCCTTGGATAACGATCATTGACGAGGTCGCTCATTTGATTCCCTTGAACCAACGATCTTTGCGCATATTCAGCCATGTCCAAGGTTTGAAAAGTTCAAAATCTTCGTTAACCGAAAGCAAGACGATTTCAGCCCGGCCAATGATATTTTCTTTGGGCACGATACCGGCACCGCCTTTTGCGACTGAAACGCGGCTGTCATACGAATGGTCGCGATTATCGCCCATCATGAAATAATATCCGGCCGGAACTGTTCGCAACTCCGTCCGGTCCAAAACCGGGCTATTTTTTTGCGCATCCAAAACGGTTTGCGTCCGGCCACTTGGCAGTGTTTCAATCAGCACATCCGCATTTTCTACATTCCCGAAGGCGTTTGTGTAATCATATTGTCCGGCTCTCTCTACCGGCACACGTTCGCCGTTCAGATATAAAAGACCCTGCTTCATTTGTACCTGGTCACCGGGCAATCCGATAACGCGCTTAATGAAGTTTTTTGTGTCTCCTTCCGGACGGAAAACGATAACATCACCGCGTTTCAACTCTCGCTCGAATAAGCGGCCGTTCTTTACCGGGAATGGAAAGGGCGTCGCCGCATGTTTGCCAAAGCCCACTGTGAACTTTGATGTAATGATATAATCGCCCTTGACGAGGCCCGGAACCATGGAGCCAGACGGAATATGAAAGGGTTGGAAGATGAAGGTACGTAGAACGAAAGCGATTCCCAAAGCCCATAAGACCGTAGAAAGCGTTTCGCCCCATCCGCCTTTTGATTTTACGGTATCTTCTTTTTTTTTGGTTTTCGTCATTTGCCCTGTCTAACGTCTGGAATAGCTTCGGCAATCGCAAATGCAGTCGCATACGGATAATCATCAGACAGCGATAAGTGAATAATCAGCGTATGGCCGTCCGGGCAGCGCGTATCAGCGCGTACTTTAGCGTCTTTCGTCAAGACGGCAAAGGGCCGTCCGGACGGGTCGTTTTGAATTTCAACCGACGTCCATGACAGCGCCCCGGTTTCCGTCCCGGCCAAGGCTTTCGCCACCGCCTCTTTCGCAGCAAATCGTTTGGCATAGGTCATCGCCGGCCGGGCTTTCTTTTGAGAATATGATTGCTCAAGCTGTGTAAATGTCTTGTTTAGAAAACGCTCGCCAAAGTTTTCGATGGATTGCTCAATCCTCCTTATGTCGCAGATATCTGTCCCAATACCGATAATCATACCGTGCGCGCATCCGAAGATAATTGCCGCATAACATTGATCGCATCATGCAGACCCATGAATATAGCTTCGCCAATCAAAAAATGACCAATGTTCAATTCCATAGTTTGGGGGATGGCGGCGATAGCAGCGACATTGTCAAAGGTTAAACCGTGTCCGAAGTGTACCTCAAGCCCCAGCTCATCCGCCAATTTAGCGCTCGTCCGAAAGGTCTCCAAATAGGCGTCCGCAACGTCCGATTTGCCATCATCCAGGGCGTGCGCATAAGCGCCGGTGTGAAATTCTACGACAGCAGCCCCGGTGCTGACCGCCGCGCGGATTTGCGGCTCGACGGCCTCAATAAAAAGAGACACGCGGGAGCCTGCTTCGGTGAGCGTTCTGACGATTGGGGTGATATGATTATGCCCTGCGGCAACATCCAAACCACCCTCTGTTGTTCGCTCCTCACGGCGTTCAGGCACGATGCAAACCGCTTTGGGCTTTAAATCAAGCGCAATCGCAAGCATTTCATCGGTTGCGGCCATTTCCATGTTTAGCGGTATATTCTCACTCTCGCATAATTTCTGAAGGCGGGACATGTCGTCATCTCGCATATGCCGCCTGTCCTCTCGTAAATGCGCCGTGATGCCGTCCGCACCTGCCTTAATCGCCGCATAGGCCCCCGCCACCGGGTCCGGATGTTCGCCGCCCCGGGCATTTCGAACCGTGGCGATGTGGTCGATGTTTACACCCAAACGCGGAAGAGATTTCATGAGAGCCCTCGACTGCCGGGCTTAACCGCAGGCAGCGCCGCCAACTCAAGCGGTAAATCATTGGGGTCATAATCCGGGAAACGCCGCGCCGCCAAACTTATGAGGGGTACCCCGATATCGGCCTCGCCATTTGAACGGTCGAACAAACATGCGCCCGCAATAATATTAGCACCGGTTTCTTTGGTTATAGCGGCGATACATTCACGGGAAGACAAGCCTGTTGTGACAATATCTTCGACCATAAGGACTTTGCTGCCGGGCTTGATTGTAAAACCCCGCCGCAACGTAAACACGCCGTCGACACGCTCGACAAACAGAGAGTCGATGTCCATATGGCGCGCTGTCTCGTACCCCGGAATCACACCGCCCATTGCAGGCGCGATGATAACATCAGCTTCGATGCCAGTAGCTTTGACCTTTTCGGCCAAAGCTTTGCACAGAATTTCGGTCAAGCGGGGATTTTTAAAAATAAGAGCCTTTTGAAGAAACACGGAACTGCGGCGACCGGAGGACAATATAAAGTGGCCTTCCAATAAGGCACCAGCCTCGCGAAAGACTTCTAAAACGTCATCAGTATTCATAACTTATTCTTTCAAATGCGTGGGCAGCGCGCGGCTACGGTTGACTTTCACAACAAAAGCCGAGGCACGGAGAGCTGCAATAATCGACATGATGTGACGTGCATCGCGCACCTCTACATCGATGACCATGTCGAAGAAGGTGGGGCTCCGCCGCAGAGTTTTAATGTTTGTCAGATTGCCTTGAGACTCCCCGATGATCTTTGTGACATCGGCCAAAGCACCCGGAACATGTTGAACCGTGGTGATAACGCGGGCCGTGGACGCGGCTTGTTCGGCAGCTCTGCGCCACGCCAAATCAATCCAATCGTCAAGCTGGTCTTCTTTCGCTGCGAGCTCGTCACAGTCGATCGTGTGGATGATAATTCCGCGTCCGGGCTCCTGAACGCCGATAATACGGTCACCGGAAATTGGAGAACAGCAATTCGCTAGATGCAAACCGATTCCAGGGTGCAATCCTTCGCCCTTCACGTACAGGCCGACGCTATCATCATCTATCAGGTCTAAGCCTTGAACGCCGCCCTCATCTTCTCCGTCATGTTGGCCCGGAAAAACGGCTTCCACAAATTCAGTCATGGACAGTTCGCCCCGTCCGAGCGTTTCGAAAACAGTGTCTTCGTCCGACATTTTCA
>CALFWV010000148.1 GCA_937927825.1 uncultured Caulobacterales bacterium
AGTGGGCTAACTCTGGGGTTTATGACTGGCCGTTTCTTCAAAAACCATCGCCGCAGAGCCTGTAATGCTGTCTTACAATCAGCATTACGATCCTTCTGTAAAACAAAACTCTACTTTTCTGCCGGTGTTCCGACAGGAAGATCAGCTCTGCGGGCACGTCCTGCTTACATATGAGTTTAAGCTGACCACGATTTGAAACTGTAGTTTCAACGGATTGGCAGCCGGAGATTTCGCGTGTCTACATCTGATTTTACAAATTTACGAAAGAGACCGCGCAAAAAAAACCCAGCCTCGAAAGGCTGGGTCATATTTAATAATCCGAGATTGAGACTACTCAGCAGCTGGCGCTTCGGCAGCGTCTTCTGTTGGGGCCTCGTCGGCGTCAGGCGCAACGAACTCATCCGGTGCGTCGCCTTCAAACATAGAGACAGCATTTTCCGCACGTTCGCGGTTGGCTTCCTCTGTATCGGCTTTCTCTTCAGCAAGCGCCATTGCGATGACGTCTTCGCCTTTGGCTTGACGTTCGGCTTCGTCTTCGGACCGCGCAACGTTGACTTCAACATCGACAAGGACTTCAGGGTGAAGTTTGACTTTTACGCCGTGCAGGCCAAGCGTTTTGATCGGGTTTTCGAGCACGATCATATTGCGCTTCACGCCTTTCTCTTCGAGGCTTTCCGCAATATCGCGCGCGGACACGGACCCGTAAAGGTTTCCGGTGTCGCCGGCCTTGCGGATAAGGATGACTTTCGTCCCGTTAAGCTTCTCACCATCGGCGGCAGCTTTATCGCGGTTCTCAGCATTGCGCTGTTCAAGATATTCACGCTCGGCTTCAAAGCGGGCGAGATTAGCTTTCGTCGCACGAAGAGCCTTTTCCTGCGGGAGCAGGAAGTTACGGCCAAAACCGGGTTTGACGCTTACAACGTCGCCCATGTTGCCGAGCTTCTCAATACGTTCAAGTAGGATTACTTCCATGGTCGTTTCTCCTTACTTCACTTCATAGGGCAGGAGGCCCAGGAAGCGCGCGCGTTTGATGGCCTGTGCCAGTTTACGCTGTTTTTTGTGAGAGACCGCAGTGATACGGGCCGGTGCGATTTTGCCTTTTTCGGACATATAACGCTGGAGCATTTTCGGGTCTTTATAATCAATCTTGATACCGTTCTCGCCGGAGAAGGGGCAAACCTTACGACGACGACGGAAGCCCGAACGCGAAGGAAGATTTTCGATTTTGATTTGGTCTTTAGCAGCCATGATCTAGTTCCGATCTCTACGTTTACGCTCTTCGCGCTTTTTAAGGATAGGGGAAGGATCTTCGTTAAACTCATCAACGCGAATTGACATGTAACGCAGGATATCTTCGTTAATGCGGTGGGTCCGCTCGATCTCATGGATCACGTCAGGGTTCGCATTCACTTTGAGTAATGAATAATGCGCCTTGCGGTTCTTCTTCATGCGGTAAGCGAGATTGCGAAGACCCCAATATTCAGCGCCTTCGACGGTGCCGCCCATATTTTCGATCTTGGATGCAAGTGTTTGGACGAATTCTTCGACTGCATTCGAAGATACGTCTGGCCGTGTAATCACGACATGCTCGTAAAGAGACATTCATCAGTCCTTCAGACTATAGATAACGGCAGATAGGCCCGAGAAGGTGGAGCCACTATCTGATGGATGGAGCACCCCGGAACAGCCCGGACTCCACCGTCATCCGGTGAAGCGCGCGAGTTAGGCGAATGTGAGCGGTTTGTCTAGCAAAAAGCTGTAATAAGAGGTGAGGCGCTTTAGCTTATGTCATCCCGCAGGCCGAGGCGGAAGTCCATGATGCGATCTTCGATCTCTTTGCCTGTTAAATTCTCTAGATTGTCGTCGTCACTCGGGCGCGGTCGAGCCATTTGTCTATCTTCCGGTTGCGGGGCCTCGTGGGACGTCACAGGTTGAATATCCGGCACTTCGGCGGGCTGGCTAGACATCCGGCGGCTCTGCGCAACGGATAGTGCGGTAGCAACATCGCGGTAGCGACGATCAAAGTCCGTCACATCTTGTTTTGTTTTCAAGATTTCGGCATTTGCTTGTTCCAGCTGATAGGATTGCGTATTGATTTGAGTTTCCAAGCGTTCGCGCTCTAAATCTTGCGCCGTCCGTACCTTGCGTAATTCTTGCACATCTCGCGCCGCGTTTCTGACAATTTCATCTTTGATTTCCAGCTGCTTGGTCAGGTGATCGACTTGCTGCTGCAAGGCTGTCATTTCGTCTTCGCGGCTAATGATCGTGAACTCGGATTGAGATTTAAACGTGCGAATATCTTCGTGCAAACTCAGCATTTCAGCCTTCATTGCATTGTTTTGGGTCTGCGCATTGGCCAGGGTTTTGCGGAGCTCATCTGCTTCCTTCTCGGCTGTTTCCGCTTGATGGCGATAGTCGGAACAATCTTGAGCTAAGCTATCCGCAATTTTTTTGGCCTCGATATAAGCGGTTTGCTTTACATCCATTTCCGTAATCGTATCGGTCACCCGGCCACGCAGAAGTTCATTTTCACGGCGTTCTACATCAAGTGAGGTTTGGAGGCGTTCAGCGTTCAAGGCATTGCGGTCCGAATTTTCTCGGGATGTGCTCAAGGCTCTCTCATATTCTTGCAGGGACTTTTGCGCGACTGAGAGTTTTCCAAGGGTCGTTTCGTAGACCCGAGTTTTTTCTGCGAGACGTTGCTCACGGTCTTCCAAGTCAGCGCGGAGGACGTTCATCTTCTGAACATTCGCCTCGATTTCACGTTCGATCGTGCGGTTGCGCGCTTTTAGGCGCCGATTTTCGGGCTCCAATCGGTTGAGCATAGAGAAGTCGATTTCTGCCCGCTCGACAAACCCCGTGAGATTTTCAATACGCTGTTGGGCGCGGCGATAAAGCTCCTCGCCGCTTTGTATGTCTGCTGAAATACGCGCGACATCCAACCTCATTGCGCCGATATCCGCCCGGTCGGACCGGCCAACAGCGGGGGGCGGTGAGACAAATTTGTCCTGCGCCGGATCGGTCCCGTCGGAGGGAGTGCTTTCTGGGTTCGGCTGGCCCCCGCGTTCGGAGCGAGTGCCTTCGTCAAAATGTACGGACGGAGCCATTGCAGCAATGGCTGCGGGTTTTGAGATTTCGGGAGTGACATCAATAAATTCTGAGTCTGCTGGCAAGTCGACTTTTAAATCTGACGCTAAGTCATCGAGTTCGACGTTGCGCATGTCTTGAGTGTCGAGCTCTAAAGACGACATTGTTGCGCGGGGATCTTCACTTACCATGCGCTCCAAGGCATCCCATTTTGTTTGATTTTCCAGGGCTTTAGCTTTCGCCTGACGATTTTCTGCGGTCGGTTCCGTCGTTTTATTCTTGCGAAAAAAAGCCATTCATCCATCCCTCGAATCAATTATTCATCCCAGGATTTTGCTAATTAACCATAGTTAACACGTGCTTAATGCACCTGTGGTTTCTGCCGACTTGCCGAAGGGTGTGGAGTGAGGGTTGGAATTTTCGAAAATCCGGATTGACCCCCGTGCTGGATGTCCTAGCGTGGTCAATTCTTAGACAAAGAGAGATCTTTTATGGCATTTGCATTCATTTTTCCGGGGCAGGGCAGTCAGTTCGTCGGTATGGGGAAGTCTCTGGCCGAGGCTTTTCCTTCCGCGCGGGAAGTGTTTCAGGAGGTGGATTCAGCCTTGAATCAAAACTTGTCGGACCTGATGTGGACTGGCCCGGAAGACGGCTTGACCCTCACGGCCAATACTCAACCTGCATTAATGGCGTGTTCGCTGGCGGCGATGCGGGCATTGGACGCTGAATTTGGTGTGCAAGTGACCGACGCGGCCTATGTGGCGGGGCACAGCCTCGGGGAATACTCTGCGCTTGCAGCCGCAAAAACGCTAACCATTTCTGATACTGCAAAACTCTTACGTATTCGTGGGGAAGCTATGCAGGCTTCAGTTCCCGTTGGCGTAGGCGCAATGGCCGCGTTATTAGGCGCGAGCGTCGAGGATGCAGAAGCGGCTTGCGCCGTTGGCTCAAAAGTTGGGAGTGTTCAAATTGCGAATGACAATGCGACCGGACAAATCGTTTTATCGGGTGAAAAAGCCGCTGTGGAAGTTGCCGCCCAAGCCGCGCGGGATGCGGGTGTGAAAAAAGCGATGATGTTGAATGTATCCGCGCCCTTTCACTGTGATTTGATGCAACCTGCGGCGGATGCAATGCGCGATGCGCTCGGTGATCATACGATGCTACCGCCGCTCGTGCCTGTCGTGAATAATATTCAGGCGCGCCCGATGAGTGATCCCGATGATTTACGCGAAGACCTCGTTAAACAAGTGACTGGCCGCGTCCGTTGGCGCGAAAGCGTTGAGTGGATGGCCGGAGAAGGCGGAATTGACACGATGGCGGAGCCCGGATGTGGTAAAGTTCTGACGGTTATGTTGCGGCGAATTGTAAAAGGCTTAGATGGCAACCAACTGGACAGCCCAGACGCGCTGGAAGCCTTTGCGGCAAAAATTAAAGGGTAATGCCGAGTGAAATTATATCGTTTAGCGGCGGCGACGCTTACGAAGTTATTCCGGGAAACGATATTTTAGTGCCTAGGTTCGTAATGGATCCGATTTGCAAAAAGCTATTACAGTTGTTTACACTCACCGAGGAAGAAAAACGCGACTTCATGGGGCTCTCTCACTGGTAGTTGGGGTTATTTTACTCTGCTAGCACGCGGCGTCTGTTCGAGAAGTTGTTGAAGATATGTGAACTCATTATTGATGATTCCGGTTTTGTTCCTAATCATTCTGACGATGAAAAATATGGGTCTTTGATGGATGAATTTGGATCGGGTGGGTTTATCAAAATGAGGGCCTAATTCCCGCATTTGATGAACTTCACAGTGATCAAAATATGGTAAGGCGAGAATATTTTTGTACCTTGCGTTTGAAGAATTTTTTAGAAGCCGGCTTGGCTAGATATGGATGAGAACATGTTTGATTTAACAGGAAAACGGGCGCTGGTGACGGGCGCGACGGGTGGTTTAGGCGGCGAAATTGCTCGGCTTTTGCATTCACAAGGCGCGCACGTTGCGCTTTCGGGGACGCGGGCCGAGAAGCTTGAAACTCTCGCCGTAGAGTTGGGTGATAGGACGGCGGTGACGCCCTGCAATCTCTCTGACGGCGACGCCGTTGATGCCTTACCCGGGCAAGCCGCAGAGGCTCTTGATGGTCCAATTGATATTCTCATTGCAAATGCGGGCATCACAAAAGACGGGCTGTTAATGCGGATGAAACAGGAAGATTTTGATAATGTTATTAAAATCAATTTGGAGAGCTATTTCCGCCTCGCCAAAGCTTGCCTGCGTCCCATGATGAAGGCACGGTCCGGGCGGATTATCGGAATTACATCTATTGTGGGCGTCACGGGCAATCCGGGTCAGACGAATTACGCCGCTTCAAAAGCGGGGATGATTGGGTTTTCGAAATCTCTCGCCCAAGAAGTTGCGTCTCGCGGCATTACAGTCAATTGTATCGCGCCAGGCTTTATTCGCTCGCCAATGACGGATGCGTTGAATGACGCGCAAAAAGAAGCCACCTTATCCCGAATCCCGGCGGCAAAATTGGGGGAAGGCAGCGATATTGCCGCTGGAGCCCTTTATTTGGCGTCCGATGAGGCAGCATATGTCACGGGACAAACCCTGCACATCAATGGTGGTATGGCTATGATTTAAAACAGAATTTCTTCTGTTTTTGAAGGCTGTAAGATAGCTATGAAAGCTCTAGGCACGTCCTAATCACTATGCTAGGTCGCATCCGATAGGGCAAAAGGGGTTGTATTCGGGACAGATTGTCCCATCTCTCGCCCGTAACCGCCGGAAAATTATCTCTGGCCAAGACTAAAGGAAGACATATGTCAGACGTACTCGAACGCGTGAAGAAGATGGTTGTAGAGCATCTGGACGCTGAAGAAGCAAAAGTAACCATGAACGCCCACTTCATCGACGACCTCGGCGCCGACTCTCTCGACACTGTCGAGCTTGTCATGGCCTTCGAAGAAGAATTTGACATTGAAATTCCTGATGATGCAGCAGAGCATATTCAGACTGTCGGCGATGCCGTCAAATTCATCTCTGAGAAAACTGGCTAGGGCTTCCTTGCTATGAGACGGGTCGTTGTCACAGGCCTAGGCCTTGTCTCACCCGTCGGTTGCGGTGTTGAAACCGCATGGGAAAATATACTCGCCGGGAAATCCGGAGCATCCCGCATTGAACATTTTGACGTCAGCGATCTTGCCTGCAAGGTCGCTGCTGTCCTCCCCCGGGTAGATGGCCGCGCTGGCGGCTCCCCAGATATCCCCGGATCATTCGACCCTGACTCGGTCATGAGCAAGCGCGATCAAAAGCGTATTGATGATTTTATTCTCTATTCTATCGCTGCAGCTGACGAGGCAATCGCCCATTCCGGATGGGAAGCGACTTCTGATGAGATGTCAGAACGCGCAGGCGTAATTCTGGGTTCTGGAATCGGCGGTCTCCAGACGACCTATGATGCATCCATTCTTTTGCATGAAAAAGGTCCGCGCCGCCTGTCGCCTTTCGTTATTCCGTCCATGCTGGTCAATCTGTCCTCCGGCCAGGTGTCTATGCGTCATAAGTTGAAAGGCCCGAACAGCGCTGTGGCGACAGCCTGCGCCACAGGCGCACACGCGATTGGAGATGCCGCTCGAATTATCGCTTGCGGAGATGCTGACATGATGGTCGCCGGCGGCGGCGAAGCCTCTATCACCCGCCTCGGCATTGGAAGTTTCGTGGCCTGCCGCGCCATGACGACGGGGTATAATGATACTCCGGAAAAAGCGTCTCGGCCCTATGATGCAGGCCGTGATGGTTTTCTGATGGGCGAGGGCGCCGGCGTTGTCGTCTTGGAAGACTATGAGGTCGCGAAAGCGCGCGGTGCGAATATTCTGGCAGAGCTTGTAGGCTACGGGCTTTCGGGTGATGCCTACCATATTACCAGTCCGGCTCCGGAAGGTGAAGGTGGTTATCGGGCCATGCGTATGGCGCTGAGAAAGTCAGCTCTTGCGCCGTCTGATATTGGGTATGTAAATGCCCACGGAACATCCACTCCGATGGGGGATGAATTAGAAATCCGAGCGGTTGAGCGCCTATTGGGCAATCATGCGTCCAAGGTTAAAATGTCATCGACAAAATCTGCAACGGGTCATTTGCTTGGCGCGGCGGGTGCGATTGAGGCTATTTTCTCTATTTTGGCGCTACGGGATAAAATGGCTCCGCCGACCCTAAATTTGGAGTCTCCTAATGTGGACACAGTCGTCGATTTGGTGCCCTTGAAAGCGAAGTCTTTTGAGGGGAATGCCGTTATGTCCAATTCGTTTGGATTTGGCGGAACGAATTCTGCCTTGATTTTCACTGCAGCGGAATAGCCGGGCCGTGGCCCAAAAAAAGACTACGGCAAACGAACCCGGTCCTGAGCCCAAATTGGCAAAGCGTGATAAACGCATGCTTGCCTTTATTGCAATTGCTGCGTGTCTCACGATTGCAGTTGGTCTGGCTATCGCCGCATATGCCGCAATAAATTATAAGTATGAGCGCGCGCAAACAGGGTCTGATCAGCAAGTTGTTTTCAGTGTTCCACGCGGCGCAGGTTTGAGTTCCATTGCGCAACGCCTAGAAGAAGACGGGTTTATAGAAAGCGCATTTTTGTTTAAAGCTGTTACGAAGTTTCGCGGGAATGAGGCGAACTTCAAAGCCGGTGAATTCTATCTTTCGAAAGATATGTCGATGGCGGATGTCTATGACGGGCTGGCAAACGGGAAATCCGTGCTCTATCCATTTACAGCGGCAGAGGGTTTGACCTCAGCAATGATTACGCGGTCGTTGGACAGTGTACCAACATTGAAAGATGATAATCCCGATGTGCCGGCGGAAGGCACCTTGCTGCCCGAAACTTACCTCACACCCCGAGGGATGACCCAGTCGCAACTCTTACAAAAAATGGCCTTGGCTCAGAAACAATTATTGGACGAGGCCTGGGAAAATCGTGACCCGACCATACCTGTTAAAACCAAACAGGAGGCGATAATTCTGGCGTCGGTGGTGGAGAAAGAAACCGGCGTTGGGATGGAACGCGGCATGGTGGCCGGCGTGTTCACCAATCGGTTACGCAAAGGGATGAAGTTACAATCGGACCCCACAATAATATATGGTATCACGCAAGGAGAACCTTTGGGACGGCGAATTCGGCGGTCTGAAATCGATCGCAAGACAGATTGGAATACCTATCAAATTCCTGGCCTGCCCAAGACCCCCATTTGCAACCCCGGTAAGGACGCCATTTTGGCGGTGCTAAATCCCGATGAAACGGAAGCTTTATTTTTTGTAGCGGACGGGACAGGTGGTCACGCCTTCGCTAAAACTCTGCGGGAACACGAGCGCAACGTCGCCAAATGGCGGAAAATTCAAAGGGAACGAGGCCTTAGATGAGCACATTGGATAAGCTAAAATCTGATAGGCGGGGTTTGATGGTTGTCCTCTCCTCGCCGAGCGGTGCAGGCAAGACGACGCTGACTCGAAAATTACTCGAGGATAATCCCGATATGGCGATGAGTGTATCTGCCACGACGCGGCCGCCGCGCCCCGGTGAAGAGGAAGGCAAGGATTATTATTTCGTCGATAAGACCCGTTTTTCTGAACTGGAGGCTCAGGGTGAATTTCTCGAGCACGCCAAGGTTTTTGATAATTACTATGCGACGCCGCGTGGTCCTGTCGAAGAGGCTCTTTCGCGCGGTAAAGACGTCGTTTTCGATATTGATTGGCAAGGCGCGCAGCAGCTCACCCAAGCGGCCGCAGATGACATCGTCAAAATTTTCATTTTACCACCAAATATGCGCGAGTTGGAACAACGACTTCGGACGCGCGCGCAGGACAGTGACAGCGTCATTGCAAAGCGAATGAGCAAGTCTGAAGCCGAGATCAGCCATTGGGCAGAATATGACTATGTTATTGTAAATGAGGATGTTTCTGTCGCATTGGCCGAGCTCAAAACCATCGTGATTTCTGAGCGCATGCGCCGCCGGAGACAGATGTGGTTGGGCGGCTTCGTAAAGTCTTTGGTGAACGGCGGGTAAATGCAGTTTTAATCGGAAATCTACTTTATTCTCATATAGCCTGGGGATGATTGAGATTTGGTTTTCTATAATTTTAGGTTTCGGTATCACGTCCACCTTGTGTGGATTGATTGCTGATAATTCTCGCGGTGATTATATCATGATGCGGATCTTGGTATGTCTCGTCGTTCTCGCGAGCCTCATGGGATATGCCGACGGGGAAACAACAAGCGTCTTGCGCCACGCGCAGACTTTGGTTATTTCGACCTTCACGGATAATCTGCTCTGGTTCCTGCTGGGAGCTTCAGTCGCGATTGCGATACAGTTGATTGTCGAAGGCCATATCAATAGACTTTGGATACGTTTTCATCCGGGATCTGCGCCAACACCTGAGGCCCGTTTTGGCCGACGGGCACAACCAGTGGGGCGCGCGAGACCGGTGGCTGCGACTCTTGTTGGGACGTCGACAGAATATTTAAATGCTGAACTTGATTTGCGAACAGATACATTAATCCGACTTTGTTTTTATGCGTTTGAAGATCGCGGAGCCCTTACCTTATCGAGACTCGAGGCAAATTTGCGCCTTGGCACGGGGCATCGTCAAAAAGCCTTTCACAAAATTGCGGCACGTATGCGGAAACGGCCTAAATTGAAGCCGACGATTCATCGGTATTCTCGCAGCATCAATGGCTCAATCCGAATGTCTCAAGGGCTATTTAGCGACCTTTGCCGCATGGCACGCGATACGCAAAATCAGGATTCAGCGACGGTTGGAAGATTAACCCAAGCGGGGCGGGTTTTAGGCTTATCCGATACAGACGTTGTCCGTTTAATTAACGGGTCGGGTTAAGCGCGGTAGCCAAAGCCTGAAACGCCGATACCGGTAGAGTTTCGGGTCGGGCTCGAGGGTCAACAGCACAGCTTTCAAGCCAACCGTCTAACTCGATATTGGACTGCTCAGCGAGGGCCTTCAGGCTACGGCGGAGCATTTTTCGCCGCTGACCAAAGGCCGATTGTGTCACGCGCCCCAGCGTCTTCAAATCTCCAAATGGGATATCCAGCGGATCCAAAACAACCACAGCACTGTCGACCTTTGGCGGCGGGGTGAAGGCGCGTGCCGGGATTTCAAAGGCCAAGCGGCAACTGGCAACAGACTGACATAAGACTGCGAGTCTGCCGTAATGGGACTCTCCGGGTTGGGCGACAACGCGCTGGGCCACTTCCAATTGAAACATCAGGACAAGTTGGGTCCAGAAAATCGGGCTTGCTGTAATCCAATTAATCAACATTTTGGTGCCCACATTATAAGGCAGGTTCGCAACGATTTTTAGAGGGGCGGAGAGGTTGGATGCGATGTCATATCTCAACGCATCCCCCTGCGCGATTTCCAGACGTCCACCGGATTGGTCACCAATTTCGGCGAGCGCCGGAATGAAGCGTTCATCCATTTCAATCGCGACAAGTTTATTGGCCCCGCGTAATAATAGC
This sequence comes from uncultured Caulobacterales bacterium, assembly GCA_937927825.1. Taxonomy (GTDB): domain Bacteria; phylum Pseudomonadota; class Alphaproteobacteria; order Caulobacterales; family Maricaulaceae; genus Litorimonas. The sequence continues at coordinate 10,606 of CALFWV010000148.1, forward strand.
GCACGCGTGAGGCCGCCTGGGCCTGGGCCGATTTCAGCAACATTATGTCCGGGCAGAGGATCGGCTAAACGCGCAATTTTATCCGTTAAATTCATGTCCAATAGAAAATGCTGACCCAGTTTTTTATTCGCGCCTAGTCCATGCGATTTTACGGTTTCAGAAAGGCTGGGAAGGTCTTCAATTGGCATGGCGGTTATCCGCAATTTCGCGGGCTTTTCGGATGGCAGCTATCAAACTGTCAGGGCGGGCGCAGTTTTTCCCGGCAATGCCAAATGCAGTGCCGTGATCGGGGCTGGTTCTGATAAATGGGAGGCCCAGCGTGATGTTTACACCCCCATGAAAATCCAGTGTTTTGACGGGGATGAGACCTTGGTCATGATACATGGCCAAAACGGCGTCATATCCACGTCGAGCCTCGGCATGAAACAACGTGTCTGCGGGTTGGGCATCTGTCACAGTAAAGCCGGCTTCGCGTAGTTTATGAGCAGCGGGATTAATAATCTCAATTTCTTCACGCCCTAACGCGCCGTCTTCGCCTGCATGCGGGTTCAGCCCTGTTAGGGCGAGTCGCGGATTTTTGATGCCAAAGTCTGTTTTCAAGGCCCCTAAAATAACCCGCGCAGTTCGTAGAATTATGTCTTCTGACAATTGTATGGCAGCAGACTTTAATGAGACATGCACTGTTGCCAGTCCGACCTTGAGATCTTGGGCCGCCAGCATCATCACTGGACCGGCTGCATAGGGCGCGTCATGACCTTGACCCAGATGTCCCAGAAATTCTGTGTGCCCGGGGAATTTAAACCCGGCGTCATAAAGCACATGTTTTGCAATTGGGTTTGTTATCATGGCGTCGGCTTGACCTGAAAGGCAAAGCGAGACGGCGGTCTCTATACTGGCGATAATTGCGGCGGCATGTTTAGACCTGGCGCGGCCCGCTTCTGCGGCAGTGCCCTCAATGGAGAGGATAGGAAGAGCTGTGTTGAACACCTCCGTTGCATCAGACAGTTCGGTAATGATCTGATGCGGGACGTCAGGGAAAACTGATGGGGGCGCAATCACCGCGAACGCATGATCTGGCGACGTCCTAAGGCCATGCCAGGCTTTACACGTGATTTCCGGGCCGATGCCCGCCGGGTCGCCCATGCTGAGTGCGAATGGGCGCATGCGTTTTAAGTCCTAACGAACAACTAGAGTCGCTTGGCGGCGAAGGTCTCGCAGCGCACGTTTTGAGGCTTGCGCCAGCTGTTGATCAAGCAAACGATCTTCGATCTGATCTCGGGTGGGAATGTCTGACCCGGTCGTTTGTCGCTTACACACCATAATTGATGTTGCTCCATCTGGGCGGTCAAATGGATCGGAGAGGCCGCCAACATCCGTACGTTCTAAGGCCGCGACAATCGCATCTGTCAAATCTGATGATTTGAGTTCGCCCATATCCGCGGCGACAACGTCGTCCATGGTCTCAACGTCATCTTCCAATGTGTCACAGCTGTTAAGCTCGCTGCGCAGAGAGACCAATTTCGCTTTTGCGGTTTCAGTATCTGCCTCTACGGTAACTTGTTTAAGTTTGTACAGCGTATCCGCTTGGGATATTTTTTTATCTACGAGGGCAACAACGTAAACACCACCGGGTACCTGAATCGGTGTCGAGACACTGCCGGGGCTCATTTCTTTTATAACCGCGTCAATTTCCGGTCGTAGCTCTCCTTCGCGAACCCAGCCCACATCTCCGCCTTTTGCTGCGGAAGCTGCGGAAGAAAATTGTTGCGCCAAGAGGGGGAATGGCGCGCCGCTTTTAACTTGCGAAATCATCGCGGTGGCGCCTTCCATTGCGCCTTCCATTCCGCCTATATCCGGGGTCGCTTCTATATAAATCTCCGCGACGTGATAGTTTGGTTTCGACGCATTTGCGGTAATTTGGTTTAGGGTCTCGTCAATTTGCGCATCGGAAATACGGATGCGTGATCCGTAGAGGCCGTTGACAATACGTTGCCAGGCAATCTCAGAGCGAACTTGATCGCGTAGGGTTTCAATTGAGACACCGGCGCCCGCCAAATCAGAGACAAGCTTATTCGGGTCGGCTCCGTTACGGGACAGCAAGCGCCCAACGCTTTGGTTCACTTCTTCGTCCGAAATCGTAACATCGTAAGTTCCGGCTTCTTGCATTTGCAAATGCTCGTCCACCAAATTGCGAAGGGCTTGACGTTGTAAACGTTGAATGCTCGCTTCGTCGGCTTCCGCACCTGTCGTGGCCATCATAAACAGTACCCGTTGCCGCAAATCATGAATTGTCACAATGTCAGAGTTAACAACTGCCGCGATCCCGTGCGGCGCAGATTGCGCATAAATCGGGGCAGACGTTGTCATTAGGGCGGTGGCCATCGCGAGTGTTTTGAAAAGGCGCATAGGGGTCGTCTTCTGTTCAGTTCTAGGCCGTTATAGCCATTGGATTCATTGCCGCAAGTTTAGGACGCTGTGACAGTTTTGAATATTAAACTACAGTTAGACTTCAGCCGTCTTCAATTCGCGCCAAATGGGTGATCCCCAGTAGCAATACGAGTAAAGGAACAGACCAAGCGGCCAGAACAACCGGAACAATTGCGACTTCACCAAAAGCTGTCACGACGCTATCTGCGAAAAATACGCCGAATCCCATCACCGCCCCCAGAATCAGCAGACGTAAAGTGCCGCCCCCTCGGACCAAATGCATGGACACCCCGGCCGCGATAAAGGTCATGGCAACCAGCAAAAATGGCAGAGCCAGAAGTTTGTGAAATTGCAAACGGAGCTTCCTCGCCGAAAAACCGGCGGTCTCATTTGCTTTAATCTCTGCTTGTATGTCCCAAAACGGCGGGTCGATTTGTTGCCCTGATTGCTCTCTTAGCTCATCAATGGTGATGTTGGTTGGTAGGGTCAGCGTATCGCTACGGCGCGTGGCTTCGCCTGGCGCATTTTCGATTATTCCGTTCAGCGTCCAATATCCTGGCGTGAGGAGCCGGGCAGTTTCGGCATCAAATCGACGATCAAAAACGGTTGCGCCATCAGCGGCGATTCTCATTTCATAAAATGTCGGACGATCCAGACGTTTCTCTGATAGATTAAGGCCTTCGGCTTGGATGACTCTTTGTGCCGTATCAGATCCTTCGCGCAACCAGATTTCCTCTGACTCCACACCGCCGGTAACGGCCGCCGCACGCGCGTCATACTCGCCCATCATGCGCGACGAGAGGGGATTGACGACGGTTGACCACAGCACCCCAATCAACGCCGTAACGATGATTGCAGGACGCAAGAAACGCCAAGCGGAGAGACCGGCGGCTCGCATGACCGTAAGTTCAGAGCGCTTATTCATCCCGGACAGGGCTCCCATGACGCCGAACAAGACTACGAAGGGAATTGTTTGTTCTATCAATTTGGGGATTTTCAAACCTGTCAAAACCAATAGCTGCACAGGTGAAAGGTCGCCATCGGCCCCAATATTGCGTGACGCTTCCACATAATCGACTAATGCAATGATGGCCGTCACAATCAAAAAGGCGAGCAGGATACCTCGGAAAATCCGGCCTGCGATATAACGTGAAAGTGTTGCGCGGCTCATATCATCTGGCCCGGCAGATCGGCGTCTAAGCTGGCGGTTCTATAAGCTTTCTGTCTTCGTTTCTTCCCAAAACGAAACCGCTTACGATGCATGAGATAGCTTAAACACACGAGTATAACGAGAAGAGGGATTGCATATTGGACGGGATTAAGGGCCGTGTCCCCTTCCGCGGATGACGCAACGGCAAACCCAATCAGGCGCAAGACGAATCCGGTTATTGCGCAAATTGCGATTTTTCTTGCATTGCCAAGTTTCGAGTGCTGACCGCGTAAAAGGAAAGCAAGAGCGACCAAGACCAACGCCATATTCCACAACGGTGCGGCCAAACGGGCATGGCCTTCTGCCGCCATTTCTTTGCGAGATTTCGGCGTAACGTAATCGCGCGGGTTAGGCCGTAAAAGTTCGTGCAAAAACTTATCTGATGATTTCAACCGAAGCACATTGTCTAAAGCGACCACATCGGACAGGTCCAATTGATAGGTTTCGAAATCGATGACGTCCAGACTGCCGTCGGCCAATGGCGTCTGCACCGATCCATTGTATAAAATTAGAGATGTGGAGCTGTCTGAACGCTGCAACCGTCCTGTCTTCGCGGTGTGTGTCGATTTTGCGTCCGCGTCGCGCCCGTCGTGGATTAGAACATCGCGCAATTCTCCATCTTGAAGAATCTCCCGCGCATAGACGGTCAGGTTAGGGGCAGGTGTGACGAAACGTCCCGCCTGCACCATTTGGCTCGCGATATCTGTTTTTACACTCAAAATTTCCTTCCGCATTTCTCGAAATGATACCGGTTGCAGAAAAAGATTAATGATCAGATGCAAGATGAGAGCATAGACTCCGAGGCGCAATACCGGTGTGCCCATGGCCCAGGGCGATACACCATTTGCTTTGGCGACAACCAATTCAGAATCGTTAGTCATACGATTCAGGGCGTAAATTGCCGCCATAAACACCGCGAGCGGCATGATTATGCCAATCAATTGAGGTAGAGCCAGAAAGGTGATGTAAAAAAATGTGCCCGCGCTTTGCCGATTCTCAACGATTAAATCGAGCGTTTGCAGCGATTGAGTGAGGAGTGCCAAGAGCGCCAGCGCCGATAAGGACAACACGGCAGGCGAAAATGCCTGCGAAAAGATATAACGCTGAAGAAGTTTCATCTAATTTTGCGTCGATATATCCTCTGTGACGCAAAATTACGCCTAGTGTCGATTGTCCCCTTCTAATGCGATGGCCCTTCCGTTACCAGTGTTTCAAATCAAGCTTGAGGTGATTTCATGAAAGTTACATTTTCTTCCCCCGGTGCTGCCAAATCAGGTGCGGCCCTTGTTATTTCAAACTCAGGTGAGGACCACGCCTATGATAGTGATGTCGTGAAAGCCGCCGCGAAGGGCGCAAACTTTCATGGCAAGTCGGCAGATTTGTTCAATACTTATGTCGAAACCGGCGTCCGCCTTTTTGTGCGCGGACGGGGTGAGGCCAATGAGTTTGATTATGAGATGGCGGCCGCGAAAACAGCGAAACAGCTTCGGGGCAGTGGCGTGAAGTCGTTGACACTCCATTTGGACGGCACAGATGCAACCGCCGATGACGCGGCGCGGGCAGCCTTGGGAGCTCGCCTTGCAGCTTATGTTTGGGATAAGCACAAATCCAAAGCGACGAAATCTAAGAAGGATCCGTTAGCGTCCATCACTGTTGTCAGCGATGATCCGAAAGCCGCGCAAGCAGCCTATGAAAATTATTATGGCCCTGCTGGCGATGGTGTTGTGCTCGCACGGGATCTCGTTAACGCGCCGCCAAACGAAATTTATCCCGTCGCATATGCCAACCGCATCAAAGAACTGGAAAGTTTAGGCCTTGAAGTCGAAATCTTGGGTGAAGCCCAAATGGAAAAACTCGGGATGCATGCGCTTTTGGGTGTTGGTCTTGGCTCTGAACGCGATAGCCAATTGGCCATCATGCGCTGGAACGGAGGCAAAAAAGGTGACGCTCCAGCTTGTCTTGTCGGGAAGGGCGTCACTTTTGATACGGGCGGTATAAGCCTGAAACCCGGTGCGAATATGTGGGATATGAAAGGCGACATGGGCGGCTCCGCTGCAGTTGTCGGCACAATGTGTGCGCTCGCCACCAGGAAGGCCAAGGCCAATGTGGTTGGTATCGTCGGCCTTGTCGAAAATATGCCGGACGGCAAAGCCCAACTTCCGGGCGATATTGTTGTCTCTATGTCAGGCCAAACGATTGAAGTGCAGAACACGGACGCAGAGGGTCGATTGGTCCTCGCCGATGCGCTGCATTATGCTGTGACGAAATATAAGCCTGCCGCGATGATTGACCTCGCCACTTTGACAGGCGCGATTATTGTCGGTTTAGGCCATGAATATTGTGGCCTGTTCACGCCGGATGATGATTTGGCCAAGCAAATTTCCGCTGCCAGCGAGACGTCTACCGATAAAGCCTGGAGACTGCCTTTGCATGAGGCCTATGACAAACTGCTGAACTCACCTAATGCTGATATGAAGAATATTGGTGGCCGCGCTGCGGGGTCCATCACGGCGGCGCAATTCCTGAAGCGCTTCGTTGGTAACGATACGCCTTGGGCGCACTTGGATATTGCGGGGACAGGCATGGTCAACGGGTCAAAAGATCCGCGAAATCCAACCTTCGGAACGGGCTTTGGCGTGCGTCTGCTGAACCGCTGGATTGCCGATAACCACGAAGGTGACGCAGGTTAATTGCCCCTGTGAGTCAATTCGCGAGGAACCGATTAGCAAAGGGGGTCGGAGTCGTGAGGACGGATACACAAGCGTTATGAGTGTAACTGATTATTGGTTCTACCATCTCGAAGCCTCGACGCTGGAAGGCGTCTTGCCGGGCTTGCTTGAGAAGACTCTTGAAAAAGGCTGGCGAGCTTTGGTGAAATTGCCGGAAAGCAAACTGGCAGAACTCGACAGCTTTCTCTGGACGTTTCGCGATGATGCGTTCCTGCCCCACGGACGGGATGACGAACCGCAAGCCGAGCTGCAACCAATCTTGCTGAGTGCATCCACACATAGCGCGAAGGGTTTCGACGCCGTGTTTTTGTTGGATGGGGAATTGGTCGAAGATATGGACGGCGTCAACCGTGCTATGGTTATGATAAACGGGCGGAGCCAAGAAGATGTCCAGCGCGAGCGTGGACGTTGGAAAACCTTGAAAGACGCCGGCGCAAATCTTGCTTATTATCAACAGGACGATCGCGGACGCTGGGAGAAAAAAGCTTAAAGTGTCAATTAGCGCTAACTTCCCTGAAAATTACGCCGATGACCCTATTGTTCGGCATATCCTGGAACAACTTGAGTCGGATGACCGTTCGCCTATCCTAGTCACGGGCGAGGCGGGGACAGGAAAATCCACGCTTGTCAATTTTATCAAAATGTCCGGTATCCCGAACACGGTTGTTTTGGCACCAACAGGTGTCGCCGCGTTGAATGTTGGCGGGCAAACCATCCATTCCTTTTTCCGCTTTCCGTTCAAAATCATTGATGAAGCCGCGTTGGTCGATCAAAAAACGAACCGTCTTTGGAAGAAAGTCGACCTCGTCATTATTGACGAAGTCTCCATGCTGCGCGCGGATATTCTCGACGGAATTGATCTGGTTCTGCGCAAAGCTCAAGATAGCCGCGAACCATTTGGCGGTGTTCGGTTGCTATTGGTCGGAGATTTCTTTCAGCTGCCTCCCGTCATCCCCCGTCATGAACATCAGATTTTGGCGCAACGCGGGTATTCCGGGCCTTATGCTTATAATTCCAATGTGCTGGAAAATTATCCACCCGTGCATTTTGAACTTAAGAAAGTCTATCGCCAACGCGATGCAGAATTTGTTAACGTTCTGTCGGATTTGCGCGTTGCGCGGAATGTTGAAAAGGCCGTCGCGGATATCAATGAAGCTTGCGTCGGACCACATCGGGAGGGTCACACGCCCGTCCTGCTGACCTCCACAAATGCGATTGCCGATCGATATAATGTCTCTGGCTTGGCCGCTCTTACCACGGGTATCGTGGAGTATGATTGCAAGACTAAAGGCAAGTTCACGGCTAGCCGTGCGCCAGCACCGGAAAAGCTCGTCCTAAAAAAAGGTGCGCGCGTTATGGCCGTTCGCAATGATCCAAAAAAACGTTGGGTCAATGGATCTCTCGGCACCGTTGTAGATCTGTCGTCGGATGAGGTCCTGGTTCGTTTTGACAACAGTCCGTCCGTTAGAAAAATCGAACCGGAAAAATGGGACATGGTAAATTACAAATGGAATGAGGCCGAGCTAAAAATGGTCGAAACCACGGCGGCCAGCTTCCAACAAATGCCGCTAATTTTGGCGTGGGCGGTGACGATTCATAAAGCGCAGGGTCTAACCCTTGATGATGTCCGTATAGATTTAGGTCGAGGTGCGTTCGCGATGGGGCAGGCCTATGTTGCGCTCTCCCGCGCGCGTACGCTAGCGGGATTATCGCTTGCCCAGCCGTTGAGGTTAGAGGATGTCAGCGCGGGCCTAAACCGGAAATAAACTATAGCGATAATCAATTGACCATCTATTGATTATTTTATTTAAGTCTGAGTGTTTGAGTGGGATGTTTGAAGGAATTTGAGAATGGTAGGAGTTGATAAGCCAAAAATCAGTTTCTCTGATTCCTATTTTTTCAAGGTATTGGAGACTATTAATCAGGCTGAAACGCTGGAACAAATTTTGGGTTCGATGCCAGCCTTGTGGCCGAATATGATTGCGACTTATCATCATTTTGGCGCAGTGGGGGCGTTTGATTATAAAGATAGTTGTGAATTTTACGCCTATAATGTTCCGCAGAACATCGTTGACTATCTCGATGCCCACCGGACTTTTAAAAGTAACCCGGCCGTCGTTGCTGTATTTTCAAAAGGTGACGCGGTTTGGCTTTCAGAACTATTAGACCATCCATATATCCAAGAAATGGGTCACGAAAAACTTACTGAGGCTACATTAGAATTAACGGGGGATGCACTTTGTCTTCCCCTTTACGGACCAAATAACCGCTTAGGATATATGTTTTTAGCTTTAGGATTTGGAAAGGCGGACTGCGATGAGTTTGTCAGATTTCGAATAGAGCTGCTCGCTCAAAAATTTCATATTCGATATTGCTTGATGTTACAGGCATTGAATGCGCAGGTGAAACTTACCGTGAGAGAAGCGGAGGTTCTTGAGCTTATCTCTTTTGGCAAAACCAATTCAGAAATTGCGACCGTACTTGGTATCTCTTCCAGCACTGTAGGCGGTTATGTGAGTAAAATTTTCTTGAAACTGGATGTGAAAGACAGGGTAAGCGCCGCGATGAGAGCTCAGACGTTGAAAATAAAATTCTGAATCGACAGATTTGGAAAAATTTTCTTATATTGGCGAAACTGTCAAAATCCCAAAAAAATATAAAATATTTCCAAGGATTGAAGGTTGAGATACGTCTTACCCTGTAGATGACCGAAAATGTGACGAGTGAGGAGCTGGCTTCGCGCGCGGCCGTTGGGGATGCTGAGGCATTCCGGGCCTTGCTACGCCTGCATTATGACCGGGTCTTCCGCGTGGTTTACAGTGTCGTGCACAATCAGAGCGATGCGGAAGACATCACGCAGGATATTTGGGCTGCGATGCCTGGAAAATTGAGACACTGGAGGGGCGAAGCCAAGCTGACGAGCTGGCTTCACCGTATTGCCGTCAACGCGGCGAAGGATGCGCTGCGCAAATCAGCCACCCGCAACCGGACCACTGCCGGATATGTGGAGGTCGAAGAGCTCCAACGCGGGGAGGCCGTTGACACGGAACGGCGCCTGACGTGGCTGCAATCCGCGCTGGACACCTTGTCGGTGGATTTGCGCGCGACGGCGGCGCTGACCTTGGGGGAACAAATGAATTTTGCCGAAGCGGCAGAGGCGCTCGGGGTCGCCGAGGGCACAGTCGCGTGGCGTATGAGTGAAATTAGGCGACGGCTCAAAACGCTCGCCGCAAAAGATAACGGATTAGGGCAGGAGGCCCTGATATGAAAAATAAAGGCATGAGTAAAGATACAGATAAGCTGGCTGCACAGATGCGAAATCTAAAGCCCTCAAAGGCTTCCCGCGAGGCGGGACTGGACGCAGCTATGGCGGCATTCAGCAAAGAATTTGCGGGTGAAACAACTTCCGCAAAAGCGGATGAATCTGCAAATTTAGAAAAAACTTCTACCTCCTCCCAAGGATTGGCCGATGCGCCGCGTCCTACTGGCAAGAGCACCACATCCGTGCGTGCAACGTCCAGAAGGGTAGAGACAATGGCCAAATTCAAAACCGCATTTAACTTCAAACCGCAAACCATGATGATGGCGGGGACGTGTTCTGCGGCCCTTATCGCGGCGATGATTGTCGTGCCAAATATGGGCGAACTTGCGCCAATGGACCAGATAGCTGAGCCTGCGCCTGTCACCGCGAAGTCGGCTCCCGCTGAGGCAGCTCCGATTGTTGAAGCGCCTGAAATTACAGAGACGATGCCCGTTGTGGAAATGCCTGCGGATGATTTGGATACGAAATCCGATGTCATTGTGATGGAGGGAACGCCTGTTCCTGCGCCCGCGCTGCAGGTTGCGGCAGAGGTTGAGGAAGACGAAGTTGTTGTAACAGGTGCGCGACAAGCAGAAGTGAAGAACTCTGAGCCTGCGCCGAGTCCACAAGGCGGGATAACGTCTGTGAATGGCCTTTTGAATGATGGGCTTAACCGAGGTTCAGCTACACCTGAAGAAGCTGTGATTAGAGAGTACCGGGCGGCTTTGCAGAAAAAAGAGAATGTGGAACTGTTTGTTGCGAAACAGTCGAAGCCTTCAAACCTGTCGACTCCACCTGCGCCGCCGCAACTCGCCGTCTCTCCCGGCTTTGTAGCACCTAGCCAGCCATCCGCTTCGAATACTCTAGGGCGAAGCAGGGTTTTAATTCCAGACTCTAACACGTCCGCGCCTTCGAGGTCTCCAATTGAAAAATTCGGCAATCTCACGGTGGAGCAAGGCCCTGCGGAGTTTAAGACCGTCACTGAAACCATAGTTGTCCAAGAGGCATCTACTGAGCTTGTCACTATTCCTGCCGTGTATGAAACGGTCAAAGAAACAATCGTGGCTCAGGAGGCCGCGACGGAACTTATTGTCACGCCTACAGAATATGAATGGGTGGAGGGCAAGATAGACGGCAGTGTAGTCGAACTTATAACCACACCTCCAGATTTCGAAACCGTGTCGGAGACCGTTGTCGTGCAACCCGCGTCTGTTGAATATGTTTCGGTACCCGCAGTCTACGAAACTGTTGTTGAAACGATTGTCATCCAAGAGGCCTCTACGGCTTCGGATGGATCCATCATTCCACCCGTCACAAAAACGGAAACGCGCCGCGTGGTTAAAACGCCTGCTAGCTTCGTGGAACGGACGGTTCCCGCCGTTACGAAACAGGTGGCCCGACGGGTCGTGAAGACACCTGCCGCAGTCGTTGAACGCGTCGTGCCATATGAGCAGAAGGACGGAAAAACCCGCGTGCCTGTGAAACCTGCGACCGTGACAGAGAAACCTGTTCCTGCCGTGACCAAGGAAGTTACGCGCCGCGTCTTAAAAACGCCAGCACGCACCGTGGAGCGGGCTAGACCTGCCGTGCCGCGAACCATCGAACGTCAAGTTCTGGTCAAACCGTCGAAATATTATCTCCGCGATGATGACGGTAATGTCGTCCGCGAGTTTGAAAATCGCGATGCGTTTGAGAAATATAAGTCCAATCTGACGACGGTTGTGTCTGAAACGCCCGTTTCTACATTCTCCGTCGATGTCGATACGGCTAGCTATTCCTTCTTGCGGGCCTCTATCAATCGCGGGCAATTGCCG
>CALFWV010000149.1 GCA_937927825.1 uncultured Caulobacterales bacterium
TATAAAAAACCGGCCCGTGTGGATGACCATTTGGTCGTCGTCACAACATATGACCGCATAAAAGGCGCACGCCTTTGGGTCAGCCAAGCGGTCTATCGCGGGGATGAGCTGCTGGTAACAGCAGTCTCCGAAGCCGCTTGCATTACCCCGGAAGGAAGACCGAAACGCGCGCCGAAATTTATGGTCGAGGCGTTGGGGCCTTATTTGGAGCTGGGCCACGACCCGAGACCTCCATCGTTGTAATGGGCCGGTCCGCGTTTTAAGAAACGGGTTATGACTCAAATCACCCACTCACCCTATACCCTTTGGCCAACCCGTAAAACGGCGGACCCACGTGCGGCGACGCAGGCGCAATTTGTGCATGGCCTGACCGAAATCCTGCAATATCAAGCGCCGATGCAAGGTCTGGCATTGTTTCAGACCTATGCGAAGGCATCCGGCCTTTTGAAGATTGCCGCGCCCGTGCGCCGAAAATTTGAACGCGCCATCACATTGGCTGAGAAATCGGGCGATATCATTGTCGAACGGGAAGCTGACCCGGAAGCGGACGGCCCAGATGATAGCGTCGGTTGGATATTACGGTTGCCGGACCAAGCGCCCGTCAGTTTGCGTGACCTTGGTCCGCGCGGCTTTGCAGAAATCCCGATGAGCGAATTGGCTGCGCTGGTTCTCGAAATTCGAAGTGCCGATGAATTTGCAGGGCGCGAGGATATTTACCGCGCTGTGCTAGACCATTACGGCCTGCAAAAGCTAACGGCGCTCGTCAGGCGAAGGCTTGATGCTGTGTTGAAGGAATATTTCTAATGATACGCGATAGACTCTTCCTGCTGCCGCCGGGATTCGCCGATAACGACCGCCGGGAATATTGCCCTGAATGCGCAGAAATTTGGGGCGTGTTGTCTTATTACCCGGCCATTCAGCAGAGCGTCGAGATAATTTATCAACCCATCGCCAAACCGCGCGCTGATCTCGTTGCGCTTTTGGGAGATAAGAATCAAAACTGCCCCACGCTGGTCTTAGCGCAGGGCAGTCCTGAATTCGACAATTGCGGGATTATGACAATGCGCGGGGCGCGCTTCATTAATAATGCCCGTGATATTGGCCGCTATTGGTCCCGGCGCTACGGAACGGCGGTCCCGCGCGGCACCGGACCTATTTAACCCGAGGTCGGCGCGCCGAGAGCTTCACCCGGAGCCGGACCAATAGGGCCCACTTCGACATCCGCGCTACAGAAATTCGTGACTTCGGTTTGATTCCCTGTTGCCTCATCCGTAATCACGTAGAACACTTCTGCTTGCTTGATGACGATTTCCTGCTCCGTCCGTTGTTCAATCGGATCATAAGGCGGGTTTTCTATCAAGCTGATGCCGACAACAGTTTTTGTTTCCGCCGGGATTTCAACGCGTTGTAGAGCTGTGACTTCATAGCAAGTCGGGGCTGGTGGGATTTCGACAATTACCGGCTCCTGAATGACGGGTTCCTCTACAACCGGAACAACCGCGCAAGCGGACAATGTTACGGTCGCTAGGGTGAGGGCGCTGAGACCCTTAAATGAAGTACGCATGATATTCTCCGAGTTATGCGCCGTGGTTTCGACGCGCTATCTACTGTTTCTGCCCAAATTACGACAAAATTAAGCTGAATTTTGGCAATTCTAGGTGAATGGTTTAAGGATAGGGTTAAGGTTCTATTATTACAGCTTACAAACGCGTAACTGGCTCCGCAGGCGATGCGGCGCTAATAGTTCAATTTGTAAATGACCCATAGAAGGATTCACATGATAGACGTTATTTTTCAGGCCAGTCCTTTGGCTGACGTCCATAGCGGGGACTTTTCGTTTATCTCGCTTTTCTTAATGGCGGATTGGGTTGTGAAATCCGTTATGATCCTGCTGACCTTGGCGTCGATTTGGTCTTGGGTCGTGGCCGTGGATAAATTTATCATGTTCACGATGTTGAAGCGCCGGGCAACCGCGTTTGAGGATACATTCTGGTCCGGGCGTACATTGGACGAGTTGGCGAAAGCGTTAGGCACTGACACGCGCGATCCGATGGCTCGTGTGTTCGCCGCTGCGATGCGGGAATATAATGAGAGCCGCAATGCGAGCGCATCAAATGGTGTTTTGGGCCGCTCTAATGCCACGCATGAACGGATTGATAGCGTCATGAACCTCGTCATCAACCGCGAATTGGCAAAGGCCGAACGTGGCATGACCGTTCTCGCAACCGTGGCTTCGGCCTCTGTGTTCGTCGGCCTGTTCGGAACGGTTTGGGGTATTATGAATGCCTTCCGCGCGATTGCGGCCAGTCAGAATACAAATTTGTCGGTTGTTGCCCCCGGCATTGCGGAGGCCCTGTTTGCGACGGCTTTGGGCCTCATCGCCGCGATACCGGCGTTGGTTTTCTACAACATGTTCACCGCTGACCTGGATAAATATGGCGGGCGTTTAGAAGGTTATTCCGACGAACTATCGGCTATTTTATCCCGCAAGCTGAGCAAGGGCGCATAGAGATGGGCGCGAATCTTCAACGCGGCGTGGGCCGAAATTCAGGTCGTCGTCGGCATCGCCGGACGGCGGTCAATGCAGAAATCAATGTGACTCCCTTGGTCGACGTGATGTTGGTGCTCCTCATCGTTTTCATGGTCGCCGCACCGCTGCTGAGTGTTGGCGTGCCGATTGAGTTGCCCAAAACCGATGCGAAATCCATGCCGTCACAAACAGAGCCGATCACGATTTCGGTCAATGCGGCCGGAGACATCTTCATTCAAGAGACGGAAATCGCCCTCGAAGATGTCGCCACACGCCTCGTCGCCATCAGTAATAATGGCTATGATGAGCGGATATATCTGCGCGGTGACGGACAAGCGAATTATGAAGCCGTGATGAAGGTCATGGCGCGGGTCAATGCGGCCGGATTTTCGAACCTTGGCCTCGTGACAGATCCTGTGAGTGCGGGGAATTAATGGCCGCGCGTAAGCCGAATATTCTATCCGGGGTGATTTTAGGCGGGGTTTGGGGTCTG
>CALFWV010000150.1 GCA_937927825.1 uncultured Caulobacterales bacterium
TTGACGAGCTGACGAGCCGCCGCGCGATGGGCAAAGTTATTTTGACGATTGACGCGTAACGCCCGCAATCAATCCGGGGGTTTGATTGCAGAGAATCGCCGAGCGCAGCAAGGATTATAATGCACATATTCAAAACAGTCGCCGACATCCGTATTGCGCCCGGCGGGGCGGCGAAGCTGGATATGTTTGTTGAGGGGCTTTACAAGAATAAACGTATCGCCGTGGTTACGGATATGGGCGTTAGAAAGCTGGGCTTGATGGATGCGGGGCTCGAGGCTTTGCGCGCTGCGGGTTATGATGTTTTGGTTTGCGATCAAGTCGTTGCGGACCCGCCAGACACAATCGTCCTGCAAATCGCGGATGATATGCGTGAGTTTGGCGCAGGTCTCGTCATTGGATTTGGCGGCGGTTCACCCATGGATACCGCCAAGGTCGCGGCGTGCCTGGCGGGGTCAGATCAACCGCTGGACACCATGTACGGCGTTGACCAAGTAAAGGGGCCGCGCTTGCCGCTGCTCCTCGTCCCGACGACCTCCGGCACGGGCAGCGAAGTCACCAATGTCGCGATTTTAACAACGGGTAAGACCGCCAAGAAAGGCGTCGTGTCAGACCCCCTCTATGCGGATCGCGTTTTGCTGGACGCGGAACTCACGCTGGGCCTGCCCCCCTCTATCACCGCCAGCACGGGCATTGACGCCATGGTCCACGCGATTGAGGCCTATACATCGATCCGCCTGAAAAATCCGATCAGCGATGCTCTCGCTCTGACGGCGCTTCGCAAACTGCGGAATAATATCGTCCAAGCCGTGAATGAGCCGGATAATATCGACGCGCGCAATGAAATGCTCATGGGCGCGATGATCGCGGGACAGGCGTTCAGCAATGCGCCCTGCGCCGCCGTCCACGCCTTGGCCTATCCGCTCGGCGGGTTTTTCCATGTGCCACACGGGCTCTCCAACGCGCTCGTGCTCACTGAAGTCATGAAATATAATCAGCCGAAAGCTGACCATTGGTACGGCGAAATCGCCCGCGATTTAGGCGTCGGGCAAAGCGGCTCATCCATCGTGGACGAAATGCTGCGCCTCAAAAACGCCACCCGAGTTCCGCAAACCCTGACCGAGGTCAACATTCCCGGCGACGCCATCAAAATGATGGCCGATGACGCCATGACCAAAGACCGCCTGTTAATGAATAATGCGAGAGAAATGACGCATGAGGCGGTGGTGAAAATTTACGAGACGATATTGTGAGTCGGCCTACCCCCAACGCTCTCAACAGCTATCCGCATCACCTCCCCGTGCAAACCCGCTGGGCGGATAATGATGTTTATGGGCATGTGAATAATTCGGTCTATTATTTTTATTTCGACACGGTAGTGAACCGTTGGCTGATCGATAATGGCCTGTTGGAGATTGGGAAAAGCGAGGTGATTGGCCTCGTCGTCGGGACCTCTTGCGATTATTTCGCGCCGATGAGCTTCCCCGATAGCCTTACGGCAGGCCTACGCGCGGCGCGTATCGGCAGCTCTAGCGTGACCTATGAAATCGCCCTGTTCCGCAACAGCGAAACCACAGCCAGCGCGCAGGGCACATTTGTGCATGTCTATGTCGATGAAAAAACTCGACGGCCTGCACCGATATCTGATCTGATGAAATCCAAACTCGAACAGATCGCATCGGGTTAGACGAGCAGTCCTAGAGCCCACAAAAAACCCGCGGCCCTTTCAGGCAGCGGGATATTATGCACTCATCTGAGATGAGTTCGTCTTCGTGATTACGATTTATATTTGACCGAACAGCCATAGGGCGGTGTGTCTGAAACGGCGACAGGATTTCCTGCTTTCAGATCCTCCATAGCGGCGAGAACATAGTTTTGCGCCCCTGCTATCGTCGCAGGATTTGCGGAGGGGTTATCATCAATCGCACCTTGATAAACGAGGGTCTGACTTTCGTCGATGATATACATATGCGGCGTTGTTTTCGCAGAGAATGTTTTGCCCATATCGCCGTTCTGATCGAGCACAATGGCGGAAACCTCGGCATTTTGAGCTTCTTTCCAGGCGTTAGCTTCGGCAGGAGATTTATAACCCTGCTTTCCGGGTGCACTGGAAATCACGGAGAGCCAAACAGCGCCGTCAGCTTTTGCCATAGCTTGCGTCTTTTGCATATTATTCGTCGAATAATGCTTCTTCACATAGGGACAGCCTTCATTCGTCCATTCGAGGACAACTTTCTTCCCGGCAAAATCCGATAGATTATGCTGCACGCCGTTTGAATCCGTTACGGTCATGTCGGACACATTAGACCCTGTTGCAATCTTTGCGGAAGCGGGCGCGGCCAATGCCAGAGCCGAAACAGCCAGTGTTGAAAATAGAATTTTTGAAATCGTCATGTCTATACCCTTAACTTGAAGTGTAGCTTTATTACGTGAAACAAAGCGGGATGGATTATTCCCCAGCGATAGCGTCGCGTATCACACTATAGCTGAGCGTTTGAGGCAAAATCACAGGGCTCACGGAATTGTTAGAATAAACCAGATAGAGCGGTACGCCCGCACGGCCATATTTTGCGAGCTCTGCCGCAATCACATCATCTTTATTCGTCCAATCCGCAATCAGGAACGCCGTATTTGTTTCCTCAAACAGCTTTTGCGTTTTCTTGGTGTTCAGCACGAGCTTTTCATTGACTTTACATGTCACACACCAGGCGGCTGTGAAATCCACAAAAATAGGCCGGCCGTCCGCTTGGAGCTCTGCGACACGCGCGGGCGACCAGGCCTCGCCTTTTAGTTCTGCGGTCGCAACGTCATCCGAGGTCCCGGCTGTAGCAATGGACAGAGGCATCGCGATTGCGGCCAAAATAGAGAGGGCGCCAATCGCTTTGGCGACGAAAGATTTTCGTTTGAGACACCAGATAGCGATGGCCACCGCCAGCATGGCCGATAACACCGCCAATACGCCGTCTTCACCGGCTTGCAGGCTCAGCACCCAAACCAGCCAGATGGACGCCGCGAACATGGGAAAAGATAGAAGCTCTTTAAAGCTGGCCATCCATGGTCCTGGCTTTGGCAGTTTGGACAGCAAGCCCGGCACATAGGCGATGACTAAAAACGGCAGGGCAAACCCAATCGCAAGCGCCATAAAAATAGCCAGCGTAATAAGTGCCGGGGCCGCCAAAGCATAGCCCACCGCGCCGGCCATCAATGGCGCGGTACAGGGCGTGGCAACAATAACCGCCAAAGCCCCAGTAAAGAACGATCCCGCCGCACCCGATTTTTGCGTGAGGGACTGGCCTGTATTTTGGAGGCCTCCGCCAAATTCAAACGCACCCAGCAGATTGAGCCCAATCACAAAAAGCAGAACAGCGAGAGCTGCGACCATTTTGGGAGATTGCAATTGGAAGCCCCAGCCAATCTCCGCACCGCCCGCTTTCAGGGCCAGCAGTACAAGCGTCAGGACAAGGAAAGTCGCCATCACGCCCGCCGTGTAAAGCCAAGCCTCACGGCGAATGACGCGCCGTTCCCCATGGGCCGTTTTCGCGATTGAAAGCGCTTTGATAGAAATAACCGGAAAAACGCAGGGCATAAGATTAAGGATAAGCCCGCCGATAAGCGCACCTATTATCGCGGTCCAAAGCGTGACGCCTCCGATCGCCGCATTGGAGATCGCAGCCTTTCCGATATCAAGGCTTTGGCCGACCGCCAAAAGGACATTTGTGCCACTTAAGTCACCGCCCTGTTCATAGGTCAACACGCCTTCAAAGCTTTCGGGTACATCGTTTTCCCAAAGGAAATCAGCGGATGATGTCAGCCGCAGACCCGCATCACCCACGGTCACACCTTGCGGCGTGCTATGCCCCAACACGCCTTGGTCATAGGGGAAAAAATAAGCTTGGGAGAAATCTCCGTCGGGCAAATTTAAGAAACTTAGCTCGACCGTTTCACCGGACTTCTCGATTGCGCCTTTGACGCTGCCCCGTTTCGGCGACGCCATCAGTGCGGTCTCTATTTCGGCGCTCCAACGCGCATCTTCAGCGGGCTCACCCACAGCAATTGACAGGCTTGCGCTGCCATATTCAGGGATACAAATTTCCTCGCAAACCAAATAATAAAAGTTCGACACGAGCGTTATGACCGAGCCGATTTCGATATCCGGGCTTACGGTGAATTTCACCGGGAAAAGCGGCGTGCCTTCGAAACCATAATTGACGATTGGACCCGTTGGTATGGGGCGCGGCAGCGGCCAGCTTATCTCTCCGGCTGTGACGCCCTCCGGCAGATCCCAGCTGATTTGAACGGGCTCACCACTATCCCCCGGATTGCGCCAATAGGTATGCCAGCCTTCATCCAGAACGGTGCGGAGCGCGATGTAAAACTCTTGCCCGGGTGCAACGCTATCATGCGAGCTGACAATCGACGCCGTCACTTTTCCAGTATCCACGGATTCAGACTGACGGGCCATCACAGGTGACGCCATGAGCCAGACTAAAAGGGTGATGATGAAGGCGCGCATATTTTCTCCGAATGGGCGTCCGTTTAGAGTGGCTCCATTTGCAAACCTAATAACAATTTCGCCAGCAACAACATGTCATTTAACGTACCCAAAGACGCGAAGTTCATTTGTGTATAATTATATTGATGAAAAAAAATCGTCACTCCACGCGAATTTCTGATAAGATAAAAGAAAAACTCAAAATCTCTTGGGGGATATTACACCATGTTAGATGCACCGGACCTCGAAGACGTCATCAAAGCCGACCCGGCCCTCGTTAGCCAGCAAGCC
>CALFWV010000151.1 GCA_937927825.1 uncultured Caulobacterales bacterium
TGTCACATCATAGACAACGCGGTTTACACCCCTGACTGCATTTATAATCCGCGTCGCTGTTTCTCCTAGGAATTCGTGGTTGAACGGATAATAATCCGCCGTCATGCCGTCTGTGGATGTCACAGCGCGCAGGGCCAAAACGAAATCATAGGTCCGGCTATCGCCCATCACGCCGACAGTTTGGACAGGCAAAAGCACTGCAAAAGCTTGCCATATATCATTGTAAAGCCCGTGTTTTTTGATTTGGTCAAGATAGACAGCATCGGCCTCTCGCAAAATATCTAAACGCGCTTTTGTGATCTCTCCGGGACAACGTATCGCGAGCCCAGGGCCCGGGAACGGATGACGTTCTACAAAATCAGAATGCAGGCCCAATTCCCGTCCAAGGGCCCTAACCTCATCCTTAAAAAGCTCTCGCAAAGGTTCTACCAGCTCAAGATCCATACGTTCCGGCAAGCCACCGACATTATGATGTGATTTAATCGTGACGGACGGACCGCCATCAAAAGAGACTGACTCAATTACATCTGGATAGAGCGTTCCTTGCGCAAGGTACTTCGCCCCGCCAATCTTTTTAGCTTCACGCTCAAAGATGTCGATGAAGGTCCCGCCAATAATTTTTCTTTTCTTTTCAGGGTCCTTGACGCCCTTAAGTAAAGTCAAAAACTCTTCACCCGCATCAACGTGGACAAGGTTGATGTCATAGTGGTCCCGAAAAAGCGCAGTCACCTGATCGCTCTCTCCTTTACGCATCATGCCCGTATCGACGTAAACACAAGTCAGCTGGTCACCAATGGCCTCGTGGATGAGAACGGCCGCTACAGAGCTGTCTACACCGCCTGAGAGGCCACAAATGACCTTTCCGCTACCCACTTGGTCGCGAACAGCTTGGACCATCTCGTCTTTGAATGACGCCATGCTCCAATCACCCTTAAAACCAGCGATTTCGTGGGTGAAATTGCGCAGCATCTTCGCCCCGCTCGGCGTGTGGACGACCTCTGGATGAAATTGAACACCGTAATATTGGCGGGCTTCGTCTGCGATCGCTGCATAAGGTGCATTTGGAGAGACTCCAATGACCTGAAATCCCTCGGGGAGAGCGCTGACACGGTCGCCATGGCTCATCCAGACCTCTTCCCGATCCGTCAGCCCCGCAAAGAGCGGACTGCTGCCGGATGTGTCCACATAGGCGCGGCCAAATTCTTGCTCATCAGAGCTTTCAACCGCCCCGCCAAGCTGCGCGCACATCGTTTGCTGCCCATAACAAATCCCCAATATTGGCAATCCGGATGACCAGACCGCCTCATCTGCGCGGGGCGTTCCGATACCTGTAACAGAGCTAGGCCCGCCCGAAAGAATGATGGCTTTCGGTTTAAAGGTGTTGAGAAAACGCGCATCGACTTTGTTGAAGGGATGAACTTCTGAGTAAACGCCGCTTTCTCGGACGCGGCGCGCAATCAATTTGGTGACTTGCGATCCAAAATCAATAATCAGAAGTTTTTCGTGTTCTTTTACAATATCTTCGTGGGTGTTTTTCACGCCGTTTTCTCCATGACAGCGAAGAAGAAGCCGTCGGTATTGGTTGATGCAGGTGTAAGCGTCAGCGTGCAGCCGTCAGAAGACCACGGCTTTGGAACATCCACACCGAAACGTTCTTCCCAAACTTCGCCCGCAGACAAAAGCTCAAAGCCCTCAGTTCGCTCTAAAAACGCATAGACTTGCGCTTCATTTTCCGCGGCCAAGACAGAACAAGTTACGTAAAACAAATAGCCACCGGGTTTTACAAAGTCTTTCGCCTCGTCGAGTACTTTGACTTGTTCTTGCATACGGCGGCCTAAGGCATCTTCAGTCAGACGCCACTTGGCATCAGGCTTCCTGCGCCATGTTCCTACGCCCGTACAGGGCGCGTCGACAAGAACGCGGTCGACTTTCCCTCTGAGATGGTTGAGGCTTTTCGCGGGTGGTGGAACGACTTTGATGATGTCTGCCCCTGCCCGCATCGCACGCTCATAGGTCGGCGCAAGGCGACGCTTATCAATATCGAAGGCGTATATCGCACCGTCATTGGTCATGTCTGATGCCAGGGCAAGTGACTTTCCGCCGCCGCCTGCACAATAATCCAGAACGGTCTCGCCGGGCTTCGCCGCAACCAGCAAGCTCACGATTTGCGAGCCCTCGTCCTGAATTTCCATCTTACCCGTGAGGAAGTCAGCATCCGCATTTATATTTGGATGACGTCCAAACCCTTCCACCGGCGGGAACCGCATCCCAACAGGGGAAATCTCAGTCGGTATGGCAGATTTTTGATCGAGTTGGGCGCGTTTCGCCTTTATGGCGTTCGCGCGCACGTCCAGCGGGGGGCGCTGCGTCAAAGCCGCGCCTTCGGCGACGGCCTCCTCATCAAAGTTTGTTTCAAATGCGGGCCAAAGCCAGTCAGGAACATCTGCACGTACGGCCTCGGGGGCCGTCTCCAAGTCAATTTGCCCGCGTAGCTTCGCGATTTGGTCCTCGGTCAAAGGCGCGCCGAAATGTTGGTCACCTTCCGTTTGCTCAAGAATTTCATCAACGGTGACGCCGCCCGAAAACACGGCAGCGCCCAATGCTAAGGCACGCGGACTGTCGTCATTCATGCGAAATCCAATAGAGGACTTCCGACGCAGCGCATCTAGTACGATATTTCCAATCGCGGAGCGGTCTTTTGAGCCTGCGAAACGGTGAGCCTTACCCCAATCCCGTAACGCCATCGTAACCGGGGTGCGGCGCTGTGTGACATCCTCAAGGACCTCCGCCGCCGCCTGTATGCGTCCACCAAGTCTCATGAGAGAACCTTAACTATGATAACGATTAGCATTTGAACGACACAAACTGCGCTCAAAACAAAACTACCAAATCGCCAAGGAAAAATAATATTTGGGCCGAGTTGAATTCCGGCATGGAAAACCCGTGCCCCTACGAATACCCAAGCCAGAAAAACGAGGTATCCCACAGTTATTCCCGCCATCATCGCAAAAAGGCAAAGACCGTAAAACAAAACCGGCAACTCGAATTGATGCTTAAAGTTATCCGAAGCTTTCTCCGCCCTTGCAGGAAAACCAGAGTCCAACACTTTTGCCATTCCGTCCTTTTTGATCAGGACCGACACGCGCGTATAAGCTAACCAAAGCAAAACCACGAGGGTCAACGCGATTTGGGACAGAAACGGCAGCGCCAGCTGATGTTCGAGCATGGTCAATTCTAACTCGGCATTGAATAGTTAGGGGCCTCACGAGCGATGTGGACATCGTGGACGTGACTTTCACGCAGGCCCGCGCCCGTAATTCTTACGAATTCCGCGTTCTTGTGCAGCTCCTTAATCGTATGTGATCCTGTGTAGCCCATAGTCGCCCGAATGCCGCCGAGAAGTTGATGCAAAATTGGACCGACCGGGCCTTTGAACGCGATTCGGCCCTCAATCCCCTCAGGGACGAGTTTCATCGTATCATTGACTTCTTTTTGGAAATACCGGTCTGCAGAGCCGCGGGCCATAGCAGAAACCGATCCCATTCCACGATAGGATTTGTAACTACGGCCTTGATATAAAAAGACTTCTCCGGGCGTCTCCGCTGCGCCCGCGAGAATTGACCCGACCATGGCGCATTCCGCGCCTGCGGCGAGAGCTTTCGCCATATCGCCCGAATATTTGATACCGCCGTCCGCAATAACGGGCACACCCGCTTTCTTGGCCGCTTTGCAAGCATCCATAATTGCAGTCAGCTGCGGAACGCCCACACCTGCAACAATACGTGTGGTACAAATAGAGCCTGGCCCTATACCAACCTTAATCGCATCAGCGCCTGCTTTAATAAGAGCTTTCGCAGCGGCTTCCGTTGCGATGTTTCCCGCAATGATTTGGGCGTCAGGGTAATTTTTCTTCAGGCGCTGAACCTGTTCAATCACTTTAATTGAATGTCCATGCGCCGTATCAATAACGATTGCATCCGCACCCGCAGAAATAAGCGCGATTGCGCGGTCATAACCCGCATCGCCAACGGTCGACGCCGCCGCCACGCGCAAGCGTCCTTTATCGTCTTTACAAGCATTTGGATGGCTGGCAGCCTTGTCCATATCCCTGACTGTAATCAATCCCACGCATCGATAATGATCATCGACAACAATGAGACGTTCTATTCTATGCTTGTGAAGCAGCGCCCTCGCCTCTCTCTGCGACGCGCCCACCTTTACGGTCACCAACTCGCGGGTCATCAATTCTGAGACCTTCTCGCCGGGGTTCGTCGCAAAACGCACATCGCGATTTGTAACAATACCGACCAGCTTTCCATCATCTTCTACGACAGGAATGCCGGAGATATTATGATGCCTGCCAAGCGTTCGAACCTGCTCCAATGTTGCTTTTGGACCTATTGTAATAGGATTGACGACCATGCCGGATTCATATCGTTTTACTTTACGAACTTCCTCGGACTGTTCCTCAATCGTCAAATTGCGATGAATAACACCAATCCCACCCGTTTGCGCCATGGCAATCGCTAAAGGCGCTTCGGTCACAGTGTCCAT
>CALFWV010000152.1 GCA_937927825.1 uncultured Caulobacterales bacterium
CGTCATCTGTATCTTGAGCGAAAGCGGGTGCTGTTGCCAGCAAAGCAAATGCAGAGGCGGAAGCCGCCAGGATAGAAAAACGTTTGGTCATGAAACCCCAGATGTTTATGGTTGCACGGTCATTATTGCCGCGATTAGCGACGGATTATCGTGCGCAAGGCGTCGGCGCAAGGGTTCGCACTGAGCCGGAGTGAGATTCAACTTGGGTTGTTGCTTTCCCGCCACATAGCCTAAATCCCTGTGAGTTGGCGGTTTGGCGTGACCTTTCACGTCGGTTGACGTAGATTTAGGTATGGCAACGCTCCGACCATTGATTCAAACTCCGCCTGCCGCTTTAGATTGGTCTCGCCCGGGCATACCCGCGGCGACGGATTTTGGTGACATTTACTTCTCCGTGGACGGTGGGTTGGATGAAACGCGCACAGTTTTTCTGGGCGGGTGCGATCTTCCCGATAAATGGCGGACCCATGCCGTCTTTACCATCGCAGAGCTTGGCTTTGGGTCTGGCCTGAATTTCCTCGCAGCGTGGCAGCTTTGGGCCGAAGCGGCACGCCCGGCCCAGCGCCTCCATTTTGTCTCAATCGAAAAATTCCCGTTTGACCGAGCCCAATTATCACGCGCGCTTTCGACCTGGCCGGAACTTCAGGACTTTAGCGCACGGTTACTCGCGGCTTGGCCCAGCCGTGTAAAAGGGATTCATCGCCTGAATTTCGGCAACGTGACCCTAACACTCGCGCATGAAGAGGCGCTTACAGCCTTGGGGCAGCTCGACGGTTTAAAAGCAAATGCTTGGTTTTTGGACGGCTTCAGCCCCGCCGGAAATCCCGACATGTGGAGCCCGGACCTCATGACCGCCGTTGCCAAAGCCAGCGCTCCGGCGGCAAAGCTTGCCACATTTTCGGTGGCGGGGGCTGTCAGAACGGCCTTAAAACAGGCCGGGTTTGAGGTCCGGAAAATGCCCGGATTCGGGCGGAAACGCCATCGATTAGAGGCTGAGTTTATCGGGGAAATACAGCCAAGCCAGCAAAGAACATTGAGGCCACCCAAAATAGAGAAAGCCTTGATTGTCGGCGGCGGCATTGCGGGGCGGTCTCTCGCCCGCGCGCTGACGCTTCGGCAAATTCCTTTTGATATAATCGATAATCGGGCCCATCCCGCAGCCAGTTGTAATCCGGCCGCCCTCGTCAAACCCCGCTTTGATTTGCAAGACAGACCGGAAAGCCGCTTTTTTCTCTCCGCTTATCTACACGCCCTTCGCAATTATCCAGATGCGTCAGTCTTGGAGCGAGGCGTCAGACAAATTCCAAAAACTGAGAAAGAGGCGGCTCGGTTCAAAAAACTGGCCGCGCAATCCGCCCTCGGCGATGTGCACTTAGACTGGCAAGGCGATGCCCTTTGGATTGAGAGCGCCTTAGTGGTTGATCCATCCAAAATTTTTGCGAAATTTGAAATCCGAAATGAGACCTACGACGCCTCAAAACACCGGTCAAATTATAGTCACATTTTCCTCGCGGCAGGTTACGGAATCAAAGCCCTCGCACCGGAGCTAAAGCTGCGATTTTCGCGCGGCCAGCTAAGCTGGGCCAAACCTGTATGGGCGCAGGCTACCGCCTATGGCGGCTATGCCATAAATTTGAATGAAAAGGCGCTGGTTGGCGCGACACATGATAGATTGGATGACCGTGACCCCTTTGAGTTACGAGGGGAGGACGACGCGAGAAACCTGGCAGCTTTAGAGGCAGTGTCCGGGAAAGCGGTGAGTCACGCACCGGGACAATCCCGGGCAAGCGTCAGAGTCACGACCTCGGATACGCTGCCCTTAACGACAAAGCTGAATGAACACACTTGGGCCTTGACGGGTTTAGGCAGCCGAGGCTTTACATTCGCGCCGCTATTGGCGGAAAGCTTAGTCGCTGATCTTTGCGGCGAGATCGGTCCGCTTGAGGCAGGGTTCAGGGCGAAAATTTCCGCCTTGAGACCATAGCTTAATCTCGTGCGTCTATTTCGACGTCGCCGGAGCCGGAAGATTTGATTTCCGCTGCCCCGCTAACACGGCTCACGCGAATATCACCGGACCCGTTGGCCGTCAAATTAGCGGCCTTCGCTTCGCCTGAAAAATCGACAGAGGCTGAGCCGCGGACAATGATTTCCAAGGATTCGACATATCCGCCCCCAATATCAATATCTCCGGAGCCATGGGACTTTAGAGATAGCTCCGCCCCTTCCACTGAGGATACGTCGAGATCTCCTGATCCATGGCCGGAATAGAGTAAGGAGCCCGTGACATTATTTAAGCCAGCGTCCCCTGACCCATGAGAGGAGATATCGACAGCACCGTCTACATCCCCGACGTCTAAATCCCCTGACCCATGCAGGCTAATTTCAATCGAGGCCACATCACCCAATTCAACATCCCCGGAGCCGTGAGATTTTATAAGTACATCGCCCGTATCCCCTCCGGTCAAATCACCGGAGCCTTTCAAGCTGGCTGCGATTTGACCCGTGGCGCCTACGGTCACATCGGCAGAGCCGCGGCTATCCAGCGCCAATGTATTTTGAACATCCCCCAAATTCACTTTACCGCAGTGGCGAAGTGCGAGGTCAGCGTCTCCGATATCCGGGGCCCCGTCGGTGAAGACAATAGAATTGCTTATCATGAGTGTCGTATCGCTAGGCAGGGTGATGTTTAAAATGGGGTAATCTTCGAGGTTTTCATAACCGCCAAAACGGCCTTCTTTCTTTTTACCGAACCAGTCGATATTATAACTGCCATAGCTGGACTTGCAGTTCGCCCCGCGCAGTTTTTTAATGCCGCCGTCGACGGTCATATTTCTGCGACCATTTATTTTAGTTGTTCCGGCGTTTTCCTGAATGTCGACAGACATAGGACCGTTGGACCAATTAATGGATCCGATAAAATCCTTAATTTCAAGACTATCTCCCGCAAATGCGGCCGGCGCAAAAGCCAGGCCTGCAAAAGCGGTTGAGCTGATGAGCATAGGTTTCAAGATATTTTCCATTTTAAAATCCAATCCGAATATGAAGATCGCCGGGGAATTCAACGTCTACGAAAACGGCGGTTTCATCTGTAATAGACAGGCCAAATCCATCGACGCCATGGCTGAGTTCCAGATAGGAAAACTGCGCAATAACAACATCGGGGTTCGGTAGATTTAGAATGGTCTGATCTGCTGTGGCCGGTTGGCTTTCCGAGATCTGGGGGGTGGGGGCGGCAACGCCGAATAATACGGCAGATGCAATCATGGCGGTCTTAATCATGGCGGTCTCTCCCTTAGCCAATCGTTTGAATCAGGGGCGCATGGCACTGCGCCGATGAGTGGGGGCTAGAGGCGCACGCTCTCCAGTGAGCGCCTCTGAAATCTTAGCCTACAAGTCGCGGAAATCCCGGTTGAGTTTCCATTCTTTGGATGTGATGGACCGTTCAAGGTCCTGTAAGCGGACTTCCAGTGAGCGGAACTTGGACCGGACATCATTATATGTCGTTGTTGATCCAGCTGTTCCTGCAGGGGCGTCAACCTTCCCTCGAGCTTCGCTTTGCTCCCGATATTCCCGGACATAGGGCGCGCGGGTATCTTTGGGCATGAGAGCCCAGAGGATAAAGTAAGCGAGAATTGGCAACCCTGTGAAGATAATCAGCAGGATGGTCAGGATCCGAACCATTGTATGATCCCATCCGAGGTAGTCACCAATCCCGGCACAGACACCGCCTAATTTGCCGTCAACTTTGTTACGTGTGAGACGGCGTTGCGGCGTGTTGCCAGAGCCGGTCTCCCAACTATTCCAGTCTTTTTTATCTCGGTTCATTTCTCTCTCCAATCGGGAACTTCGTCGTCGAGGATGCGCTCCAGGACAGCGACCCTTTGGTCTAATATATCTGCGATTTTTGACATTTGTGTCAGCTCCATCGCCTGATCGTCGGTTATCGTTCCGGCTGTCTTATTCAGATGCCTGTAATGCAAGCTCACCCAGACAATGCCGAGCGGCATTAGTATTGCCGCCAGCGGTATTAATATGCCCATGTCCATACCTTTCTATCTCTCTCGAATTTAGGTTTGCACCCGGCCGTTCGGGGTTGGAAGGGTCTCCCGCGTGAACGGGAGGGCCGGGTGCAAATTCGGTTAGCGGGGTTTAATTAGCCCGTTTTTTTCTTCTTCGTGCCGCCATTGGCTGCTTTAGGCTTGCTGATGCGGGCCTTGAGCGCGGCGAGTTCGTCTTCGATCGCGTCATTGGCTTCGAGTTCTGCAAACTGGCTCTCCAAGCTGTCACCGCCTGCGCCGAGATCAAAACTCTCAACATGGGCTTCCAGCTCGTCAACCTTGCGTTCCATCCGCTCGTAGCGAGCGAGCGCGTCTTCGACTTTTGTGTCGCGGACCATGGTACGCATTTTGATTTGGCCCTTGGCAACAGAGCTGCGCATGGAAAGCGCCTTATGCTTAGCCTTGGCTTCGTTCAATTTGGTTTGCAGCTTGGCGAGATCTTCATCTGCTTTCGCGACAGCTTCGTCGAGAACAGCGATTTCGCGCTCCACGACATCTACCATTTGCTCGGACTGCTGTTTAGCAGACAGAGCGCCGCGCGCCAGATCTTCACGGCCCTTGGTCAGAGCGAGTTCAGCCTTGGCTTCCCAATCAGATGCACGCGACGCGTAATCATCGGCTTTGCGGGAAAGCTCTTTGCGTTCTGCGATATTGCGGGCCGCATCCGTCCGAACTTCGACGAGTGTGTCTTCCATTTCTTGGATGATGAGGCGGGCAATCTTTTCTGGATCTTCGGCCTTGTCGATCATGGAATTGAGGTTCGAGTTGATGATGTCACCCATGCGGGAAAAAATACCCATTGTGTGTCTCCTTAAAAAGTGTCGGTCGGAATTTAGTTAGAGGTTAAAGAAAGATTTTCGCGATCACGATGCCGGCGGCAAAGAAGCCCCAGCATTCCGCAGGGCGGGTTGTGAGATATCTTACGAAGCGCGCCCCTTTGGCGCGCCAGTCAGATGATGTGGTGTTGTAGCGATCCATCGCGTGTCGTCTCCTTAGTAATTCGAGTAATGCCAAGCCCGGGTGCCGCTAAAACGGCGTCCCAGAATGGCTGCCCGGCGGGCAGAGCGTGCACGGCGTGCAACGCCTGTTGTCAATTCGGTTTCTGTGGTGGCACCCACGGAAGCCATGTCAGCGTCGATTGTACGGAAGGTCATTTTTCTCTCCTATGTCTTCCAGTTTCTAAAAACCTGGGTTGGCACACCCGTTAGGTTTTTCGTTTCGTCTCCTGTCTGGCGAGTGGCTGTTACCGCCCGCCGACAAACAGAAGATGACGCAGTGCGACAAAATTGTCGAATGTTTTTAAATTATTGATTTTATTATATTTTTCATTTTCTTGCGATTCTGAGTGTAAAATGAATGGTATTTTTCGCATAAATTTGGTAAAAATTACTAACTTAATTTAGTAAAAAGGGCTAATTATGGCCGCATTGCCCCCTCAGCCCATTGGTCAGAGCCAAGCTTACCTTGCGATTCTGGACCGTGTGTCCGACTCTGCGGTGCTGGAAAGACCGGTTTTACTGGTTGGCGAGCGCGGAACGGGCAAAGAGTTGATTGCCAAACGTCTTCATTTCCTGTCCCCGCGATGGGAAAAGATTTTCATAACCGTCAATTGCGCGGCCTATACAGACGAAAGATTGGATGAAGAATTATTCGGAGAGAGCTTTTTAGACGGACGCGAAGACACAAACGGAAAATTCTATCACGCCGATGAAGGCACTATTTTTTTGGACAATATAGATGCTGTCTCCCCGCGTTTGCAGGAAAAGCTTATGGGCGCTGTCGAATATGGGCGATATGAGGCCAGCGGCGAACATGCCGAGCAGGAAGTCGATGTCCGCGTCATCACCGCCAGCGCGATTGATCTGCCCTCTGCCGTTGCGCGTGGTGAATTTCGCGCGGATTTATTGGCGCGATTAGCATTTGAAGTCTTAACACTGCCGCCCCTGCGGGCGCGGCGAGACGATATATTACCGCTGGCCGATCATTTTGGAAAGAAAATCGCCGCCGAACTTGGCGCGGAAAGCTTCCCTGGTTTCACCGCCGAGGCCAGCGAGGCGCTCCTGGCTCTGGACTGGCCCGGAAATGTCAGAGAATTGAAAAGCATTGTTGAACGCAATACGGCGAGGGCCTGGCTGGCCGATGAAACCTTGTCCAACCCGATCGGGGCAGGCCCCGCAGGCCCTCTTGAATTTGACCCGTTCGACAGTCCTCACCGATTAAAGGACAAAAGACCTCTCCCACTGGCGCACGCATTTGAAACAAAGGAAATTGGCGCTCCCCCAAGAGAAGCCCCAATGCCATCATATGCCCTTCCGGCATATCCGGAGCCGGACCCCACGCTGGACGGGTTTCAGGACCGGGTTATGGCCTTTGAACGGAAGCTAATTGATGAAGCCATGCGGATTTCAGTCAATCATCAGGGCAAGGCGGCAGACCGCTTGGGTTTGACATATCATCAGTTTCGCGGGCTCATGCGCAAACACGGCCTGAAAAAATGAGGTGAAGAGGTCGCTTTCAAATTTGTCGCTAGTCCTCTGACTTAACCCCGTCTAGACTTTACGAAAATTGGGGAAACATCATGCGTAACGTCATTCTCGGCACAGCCAGCCTACTCATTCTGTCCGCCTGCCAAGCTGAACAGGCCGCTAAAGCCTCTCCCGTGCCTGCGGCAAAAGCTGAAATGGAAATCTCCGATATTCCCCTGGTTGAGACCAAAATCGCCCTCTTTGGCGATTTGCATGTGCATACGACGAATAGCTTCGACGCTTTCATCTTTGGAACACGCACAGATGCGAATGACGCCTACCGCTTTGCCAAAGGCGAGACGATTGACAATGGCGCGGGGGACAAAATTAAGCTGGACGGCCCGCCGCTGGATTTTTACGCCGTCACGGACCACGGCGAATATCTGGGCATTGTGCCGGCCTTGCGGGACCGCAGCACAGACCTGTCTAAAACCGATACGGCAAAAGCTATCTTTGGATTAACGGCAACAGACCGCCGCGGAAGTTTTCTTCGTATTGGGCAAACCGTTGTAAGCGGCGACGAAATCGATGAAATCTATGACCGCGAATTGATAGATTCCGTCTGGGCCCGCAATGTTGAGGCCGCCGAAACCCATAATGATCCGGGCACATTCACGACTTTCGCCGGATATGAGTTCACCGCCATGCGCGCCGTCGCAGATACGGCTGCCGCCAATTTACACCGCAATGTCATCTTTAAAGACAGCGCGCCCGAGCGTTTATTTACGACATTGGACAGTCCGCGCCCTGATGCGCTCTGGGGATGGATGGACACGCAACGCGGCGCCGGACATGACGTGCTCGCCATCCCGCATAACTCCAATGCCTCGAACGGCATGATGTTTGCCTTTGGCAGCTATAATGGCGCGCCGTTGGATTTATCCGAAGTCGAGCTGCGCGCGCGCAATGAGCCTTTGGTTGAGATTACGCAGGTCAAAGGCACATCGGAAACACATCCGCTGCTCTCGCCCAATGACGAATGGTCGAATTTTGAGATTTATGATAATTTGATTGGCGGACAACTGCCGTCCTATGTCACGGACGGGAGCTTCATCCGGCAAGGTTTGGCGCGCGGATTTACAATTGAGGAACGGCTCGGCGTGAACCCGTTTCAGTTCGGTTTCATCGGCAGCTCAGACACCCATGTTTCGGCCGGCGCGTATACGGAAGAAAATTTCTTCGGCAAATTCCCGCATGATATGAATATGGACAGCCGCCAAACCGTGCCGCCCAAAGGCGCCAAGACATGGCCCGATAGCTTCACACCGGAAACTGACCTGATCGCCACGCCGCAATATGGTGCATCAGGACTGGCCGGCGTTTGGGCGCGGGCGAACACCCGCGTCGAAATTTTTGACGCCATGACCAAGAAGGAAACCTTCGGCACCTCCGGCCCGCGCATGAAAGTCCGGTTCTTTGCGATGAATGACCGCGTCGACGCAGGAATTTTGGGGGCCGCAGATATGGTTGCGCAAAGCTACGCCAGCGGCGTGCCAATGGGCAGCCAATGGGCAGGTGGCCGCAAGGCCCCACAATTTCTGGCTTGGGCCAGCCGCGATGCGAACTCTGCCCCGCTGGAGCGACTTCAAATTATCAAGAGCTGGATGAAAGAGGGTCGCCCGCAGGAGAGCATTACCGATATCGCCTGCGCCGATGGGGCCGACCCGATTAAGGGGCGCTGCCCGGATCAAAATCTAAGCGTGGATTTGTCGACTTGCGCCCGCAGTGGTGACGGCGCAGCAGAGCTTAAGGCGTTATGGATTGATCCCGACTATGACGCAAAAACGCCGACAGCCTATTATGTCCGCGTGTTGGAAGCCCCGAAATGCCGATGGAGTACGTGGGATGCCGTGCGAAACGGAACCCCGCCTAATCCCGATATGCAGGCGGTAGATCAGGACCGGGCTTGGAGTTCTGCGATTTGGGTCGCCCAATAATCAAAACTCGCCTTCATCATGGCT
>CALFWV010000153.1 GCA_937927825.1 uncultured Caulobacterales bacterium
TATTGGGACCAGCGACGAAAGAGGGTTTGCTCTCCGTCCACGGCGAACAGTGGAAACGCCAACGCAAGGCCGTCGCCCCCATGTTTCGTAAACGCCACATGGAAGACCTCGCCCCGCTGATTGCAACGACGCTCGATGAATTTTGTGAAGGGCTGGATGTCGAGCCCGACATTGAATTGAATTCGGCTATGGCGGAACTCACCTTTGATGTTTTAGCGAAAGCTTTGCTGGGTGATCCAAAAGGTTTGGATGGAGAGCGGTTAAAATATGCGACCCGCAATATGGTCACGAGTGCGGGGACGTTGCGGCCTGATGATCTGCTGCCATTCCCGGCTTGGGTGCCGCGTCCAATTTCGCCGAAAGGCTCGATGGCGTTAAGGCGATTGAAGAAAGCGGCAGACAAGTTGATCGCGGAGCGAAAGATCAATCCGGTTGAGGATGATTTGGTGAGCCTGCTGATCGCCGCGCGGGATCCGAAAACGGGTGAGGGGCTGTCTGCCCGGGAACAGCGTGATAATCTCATCGGGTTTTTCATTGCGGGGCATGAAACCACGGCGCTGACCCTGACATGGGCGCTCTATTTGGTTGGGATGCACAAGCCGACAGCGGACCGTATCCGCGCCGAGGTGCTGGAGGTCTGCGGACCCGAAGGCAATGTAGCCTATGAACAGATGACGGAGTTGAAATTTACCCAAGCCGTCATTGATGAAACCATGCGCCTCTATCCGCCCGCGCCCATGCTCAATCGCCTATGCCACGAAGATACGGTGATTTCCGGCCGAGAGATCAAAGCGGGGGACAGCTTCCTGCTCTGCAACTACGTCATGCACCGCACGGAAAGGCTCTGGGATAATCCACTCGCCTTTGACCCCGACCGTTTCCTGCGCGACCCGAAACTCAAAGCCAAAGGCGCGCCCTACATGCCCTTCGGCGCTGGTCCCAGGATATGTGTTGGCGCGGCCTTCGCGACGATGGAAGCGGTGATGAGTCTGGCGCGATTAGTGCGGGATTATGACGTGAAAGTACCCGAGGATTGCTACCCTAAACCATTGATGACGGTAACTTTACGCCCGCAAGGCGGTGTGCCGGCGCGGATGGTGCGGAGACATTGAATGGGCCTCAAAACTACAAAAAGAGGAAACGAAATAGGCATGTCGCTCGATGAACTTCTCGTTTGTGAGGACTTTAGAACGCGCTCTCCAATGTATTTTGGAAGCTGGAAGCTTGAAGACCTCTTCATATTTTTGAATGGTATACACTTCTCGATTATTAACTACGGCATAGATGAGAAAAGCCCGTTAGAAGGTTTTTGTGAGTGGCTGGTAAATGTGAAAGGTTACCAACAATCAGGCGGTAAGTCTTGGGCGATGCTCATCCTTGAAAATAATGATATGACATCACAACAAGCATTAGACAGATTTTTTAAACTGTATGATGAATTCAAAGGTCGTTGAGGGGAAGAAAAGTGCAGGGTTTCTGTTGCCAGCGCGGAGTGTCCGAAATCAATTCAGAATTGATTTCGACGCAGCGCGAGGGTCGCTGACGACCCGACAACTCGATGTTAGATAAAAGTGGAGAGTTTCTGTTGCCAGCTACTCTCCGAAGCCCGCCTAGCCGTCTGAAGGGCTAGGAGTTAAAGTGGATTGCTCGCACTGCTTACGCAGCGATTGCAAAATCCTCAGAATAATTGTCATTAGCAATTATAATAGTTGAGCATTTATCGGTGCTCACACGAACGAAAGCTAACATCTTTAGACGTCTGTCGATCCTATTTCGGCCCCAGTGAAAAGCCCTCTCTAATCCGTGGAGAAAAGTGAGAGCTTATGGTGGAGCCGTCGGGTACCGCCCCCGAGTCCAGTCCGCTTATTACATGCGCGTTTATCGTCATATCTGGCAAGCCAGCCTCAATAACATGGGGGAGGCCGGGTCGAGTTGCAACAGGAAAGCGCAAAACTCTGCGAAATTTCGCAGCCCCCTCACACGGCGACATTGTTTTTGGCCGGTGTTTTTGGCCGCCTCGAAACAGTCGAAGTTTTTGGACAGCTTGCGTTCAGCTTTGGCGTTTTATGGTTGATTTGCCGAAACGGGGAAGCAGAGATTTCAGCGCAGAGTGAAACCTGATTCAAAAATTCGCGTAATCTGGTTGCCCGACGTTGCACCGAGCGGAGGTGAGGTTTAGGCACCCGCTGGGAGGAGTCGCAAATTTCAATCGTCGCCACAGCTGAAATCCTGGATCACCTCGAAAGCCTTGTTGCCTTTGATACGCGCAATGGGTCAGGAGATGAGATCGTTTGCGTGCGCTATTTGGAAGAGACCCTAGCGCGGTTTTCCCCCGATTCCCTTTATGTCGATCAAGTCCCGCGGTCGCGCGGCAAACGCGATTCTGCCTATGTGCTCGCAATCTGGGGGCAACCGGAGACGCTGCTCAATGTGCATATTGATACCGTGCCGAGCGGGGACGGTTGGACAGGGGATCCGCTGACGCTGAGGCGTGAGGCCGACCGCGTTATCGGATTGGGTACCAGCGATATCAAGGGCGCAGCCGCCTGTATTCTGGCCGCGCTTGAAACCATCACCCCGCAAAATGTCGCCGTCTTGTTTTCGGGCGATGAAGAGCATGGCAGTGAAGTCATGCCCGCCGTTATTGCCTCCGGAGGCGTTTCAGAGGTGAGGCGAGCTATTGTGTGCGAGCCGACCTCCTGCCGCGTTGGCCGCGCTCATCGCGGGATGTTGGCCATATCTGCGGGGTTTGCAGGTCCGGGCGGGCATAGTTCGCTCTCCGATATAACGCCGCGTCCATTGCTAGAGGCCGCGCGTTTGGCGGCCAGGGTTGGCGATTATGCGGATGAACATCTGGAATTTGGAACGGCCCCGTTCAAAGGCCTCTGCGTTAATATTGGCGATATAGAGAGCGACGGCGCCTATAACGTCATTCCGACAACGGCGAAACTCTGGCTATCCTTACGCCCGCCGCCCGGTGATGATGTGCGGCAGCGCGAAGCGGATATATATGCGCTGGGCGAGGGGGCCGAATTGGATACGATTGTCGCGTTCAAACCCTTTGCCACGAAAGATATGGCGGCCTTTGCCGATGTATTTGGCGAGACAGACATCGTTGATCTGCCCTATTGGACGGAAGCCGCTATGCTGAGCGAAGCGGGGATTAATACGGTGGTTTACGGTCCCGGCAATTTGGAACAGGCGCATAAACCCGATGAATATGTGGAGATTGCGCAGCTGGAAGCGGCCACCGCGCTTTATGCTAAAGCGTTGCAAGGCGGTGTGTCATGAGCGTACGGGAAACGGTCTTGCAAAGCTTATCCGCCGTCGGGGCGCAGCATGAAGCCAAATTTTACGCTGACCTTTTCGCGCGGCAGGACGCAGAAACGTTTGCAATGATTGTGCTGGACCCCCGCTGTTTGAAAAACCCATTGCTGGAGGCGTTAATTGCGGCCTTGCGTATTTTATCCAACCTGCAACTGAGTCCCACTTTGGTGGTCGGCGCTTTGGAAGATGGCCGAACCTCGGCTAAATTCCAGG
Source organism: uncultured Caulobacterales bacterium (assembly GCA_937927825.1). Taxonomy (GTDB): domain Bacteria; phylum Pseudomonadota; class Alphaproteobacteria; order Caulobacterales; family Maricaulaceae; genus Litorimonas. The sequence goes on from CALFWV010000153.1 coordinate 3,541, forward strand.
CGCAAAGGTTGTCACGGGATTTAGACAAATCGGGTGTGCGGGCGACCAAGCTAAACACGGCGAGTTATGGCCTCATAAAAGAGGTCCAAAAAGCGTCGCGGGGCGGGAAAATGCCAATCTTGGAAATGACCGATAGGCGCGGAAAAATGAACCTCTCCGCTTTGGTGAAAGCGCTACAACCCAATAAAATTATTTTCCTGCAACCCTCGGGAGGGCTGATAAAGGATGGGACGCGTTGCGCAAATCTGACCATCGCAAGTCTACCGGACTTCATGCAGTCCCAGTCTTTTTCTGCCGGACAAATTCGGTTTTTGGATTGTGTGTTGGAGCTCGAAAAATCCGCTCAAGCCCGGCGGAGCTATGTCATTGCCTCGCCGCTTAACCTGCTGGGTGAATTATTCACGACGCGCGGGACGGGGACACTTATTCGCCGCGCGGTTCAATTTAAAACCGGTAAATCCTTTAAATCCTTTTCAAAGCCCCAGCTCACCCGCGCCCTTGAAACGGCTTTTGAGAAACGTTTGAAACCGACTTTTTTTGACACCCCGCTTTACGCGGGATTTGTTGAAGGGGATTATCGCGGCGGCGCTTTGTTCAAGGAGCAGGCCGGTCTGCCCTATCTGTCGAAATTCTTTGTGACACGCGAGGCGCGCGGCGATGGGATTGCGCGCGATATATGGGAAACGGCCTGCGAGGCTGTGCCGTCTTTCCTTTGGCGCTCGCGCATGGGGAACCCCTTTAACGCGTGGTATATGCGTAAGTGCGACGGAATGCAGCGGTCCGGTGATTGGCGAATATTTTGGAAAGGATTAGACGCTACAGACATCGGAGATGCGATAGCCGCTGCGGCTGCCGCCCCTGACGATTTTATTGCTTAAGCCATTGAAAGATCTAACCCTCCATGACTTTACATATCAACGCCGCCTTTGATTCCGGAAACATTATCGTCGAGGCAGCAGATGACCCTGCTGATATTCGTCTTTCCATTCGCAAAGACAGCGGGTCGCATTTTTACCAATGGTTTCATTTTCGCGCGACGGGCGCGAAAGAGACGCCGTGCACCTTTCGAATTACAAATGCGGCCGGAGCCGCTTTTTCCAAAGCGTGGGAGGGTTACCGCGTTGCCGCCAGTTACGACCGCGAGACATGGTTTCGCATTGATGCCACCCGCTATGAAAACGGGCACTTGATTTGGGACCATGCGCCGGAACAAGACAGCATTTATTACGCCTATTTCGCGCCCTATTCGATGGAACGTCATGCCGATCTGATCGCTGATTGCCTGCAATATGACGGGGTGTCTTTGGACGTTCTCGGCACGTCGTTGGACGGTCAAACGATTGACTGCCTGCGTGTGGGTGAGGGCGGCAAAATAATTTGGGTCATTGCCCGTCAACATCCCGGTGAGAGCATGGCGGAATGGTGGATGGAAGGTTTCCTCGCGCGCTTGCTCGATGAAGAAGATGAGGTTGCGCAGCAGCTACGCAAAAACGCGACCTTCCGCATCGTGCCAAATATGAACCCCGACGGGTCGCGTCGCGGCAACCTACGTACCAATGCAGCAGGCGCAAATTTGAACCGGGAGTGGGGCGTTTGCACGGCTGAAACCTCTCCGGAAGTTTTGCACACGATTGCGGCTATGGATGCGGAAAAGCCTGTTCTCTGCCTCGATGTTCACGGAGATGAAGCTCTGCCTTATAATTTCATCGCGGGCGCAGAAGGCATTCCGGGATATACGGATAAACAAGCCAAAGACCTCGCGGATTTTCTGGACGCCTATAAGCGGGCGTCATCCGATTTTCAGACCAAACATGGCTATGGGTTGAGCGCGCCGGGGACAGGGAATTTGACAATGTGTACGAATTTCACGGCCCACCGATATGACTGTCTCGCGATGACATTGGAAATGCCGTTTAAAGATAATGCGGATGCCCCGGATGCGGGTGTTGGATGGAGCCCGGACCGCAGCGCGCAACTCGGCAGTGCCGTATTGGACGCTTTCGCGGATATGATGGAGCAGCTCTAGCTGTCTTTCCCGCTCGCCCAAATCAAAACGGCAAAGAATGTCGCGGCGAGCAGGATAGGATTTTCATGCAAGAGAAGACATGCAGGATGGCCTTCATGATCAAGGCTGTTCGTTGTCTTGTTGTGAATTAGAAAATACCAGAGGATAAATCCGGCAATTAACGCGAGCCCGGTCAACATTATGCCGATGACCAATTTACGGGCCGGATTGGGTGGGTCTATGATGTCATCAAAGGCATCCATTGTCTTGATGATACCGGAAATTTCTTTAAGTCTTCATTAATGCAACAATATCTCGATCTTCTGAAACACGTGATGGACATGGGTGTGGACCGCGGCGACCGTACGGGGACGGGCACACGCGGCGTGTTTGGCTATCAGATGCGCTTTGATCTGTCGGAAGGCTTTCCAATGGTCACGACGAAGAAGCTGCACAAGAAATCCATCGTGCATGAGCTCATCTGGTTTCTCGCCGGCGATACAAATATCAAATATTTGCAGGATAACAAAGTCCGGATTTGGGATGAATGGGCGGATGAAAAAGGTGATCTCGGCCCGGTCTATGGCAAGCAGTGGCGACGCTGGGAGGGGCCGGAAGGCAAAGTCATTGATCAAGTTAAAAACGTTGTCGAAGCTATTAAAAACAACCCCAATTCTCGCCGTCATATTGTCAGCGCGTGGAACCCCGCCGATGTTGACGATATGGCGCTACCGCCGTGTCATTGCCTGTTTCAGTTTTATGTTGCGCCCCAAGAAAACGGTAAAGCGAAATTGAGCTGTCAGCTCTATCAACGCAGCGCGGATATTTTCCTCGGCGTGCCGTTTAATATCGCCAGCTATGCACTGCTCGTGCACATGATGGCGCAGGTCTGTGATTTAGAAGTCGGCGACTTCGTCCACACCTTCGGCGACGCCCACATCTACTCAAACCATTTTGAGCAGGTGGAGTTGCAGCTCTCTCGCGAACCGATGCCGCTGCCGCGTTTGAAGTTGAACCCTGATGTGACGGAGATTGACGGGTTCTCGTATGAGGACGTGAAGATTTTGGGATATAAGGCGCATCCGCATATTGCTGGTAAGGTGGCGGTTTAGCGTCCGCTTGGAGCTTGCCCCAAAAGGCCGACATCACGGCTTCGGCACTGCGCATTCCATTTTGAAACCATAGTTTCAACCAAGGTGCGACGGTATGACAATTCGTTTAAGTATGTTATTTTCCTTGAGTGCCGCCCTCCCACACATGTCAC
>CALFWV010000154.1 GCA_937927825.1 uncultured Caulobacterales bacterium
CCATACCCGTCATTCGGGAAGAAGTTCTTCCGGATGTGATTATTGATACGGTTTTTCGTCCCGCCCGTCGAGATACGGCGGCTTGATGACGCTTTTTTAGGACGAGAGGATGAGCGCGTATTAGACGAACGCGTTGGTTCAGACCGTCTGGGCTGACTCCGTCTGGTTTCACTGCGCCGGGACTCACTTCGGACGGGGGCAGCCTGTCTGGGCGCCCCGCGCGTAATCTCAGACCGTTGGGGGGCAACCGACCGCGAGACAGCCGGAGGCGCTGTCGGCGCGGCCGTTCTGATGCGGGAGCGCTGGCTCGCATTACCGGCACGCGACGGCGCGACGGCGCGCTCATTGCGGCGCACATCCGCGCGGGTTCGGCCCGTGCCATAGGATTGAACGCGGCTGAGACGTTCTTCAATATCCTGGTCCGTTAAGCGGCGGGAATTGACCCGCGGCTGGCGCGACGTTCCGGAGTCGGTCAAAGCATCTGTGTTTCGCCGACCCTCTGAACGGTCGTCGCGATCGCGGTTTCGTACCGCATCTAAAACCCGGCGGCTCGTGCTAGGACGGCTGAAACGTGTGCCGCGCGTGCTGCGATAGCCATATCCTCTTCGGCTGCCATAGTGCCCATAGCCCGGACCGAAATAGCTATTGCCGAACCCAAAGCCAAAACCGGAATGCCCCGCGTAATGACGATAGGGGCGATAGATACCCGGCGAGAATCCCCGGTCATAATATCTTGTGTGGTCATAAACGACGTTCTCAACCCGGGTGGAGCATTCGAGCACCCGCGTATCGCGCAGAACAACAGGGGTGAGCTCGCCATTGACGAAACTGACATCGCCGTAATTCCGTCCGCCATAGGGATCGTCTGATGGAGAATTATAATAAAAATCGAGCTCGACTAATGCGCCGTCGCGGAGCGGGCGGCCATTTATATCAACCGCGCCGTCGGCAGAGCGGAGACGCAGCGACCCTGCGAGCGCCGGATCTTCTTCAAAAGGATCAAAAGGCGCAGCGATAAGTTCACGCGCGCCTGTGCGGGGGTTAAATTCCGTTGTGACGTCCCGCGCGATTTGTTCCGCCGGAATTGACGGAAAGCCGGGCGCGGCAGCCACCATTGTCGGGGCACCCATCTGATAGCTTTGCGCTTGCGCTGTCGTGGCGGAGCCAAGGATCAGCGCTGCCGTTGTCAAAAGCCAAAATCGGGGGGTGCGTAAATGTGTCATAGAACTCCTCTAGGCGTTTTAAGCTGAGAGAAGACTGAGAGTCACGTTAACATTGCATTCATACTTAATGGGCGGCGCGGCGGATTAGAACGCATCCTTCAAAGCGCGGCGTCGTCCCAATTCGTGCGCGCTGCCTGCCGTGACAAAGGGATTGGCGCGTTTTTCCACGCCAACGCTTGTCGGCACAGTGGGGAGACCGTCCGCCCGTTTGGCCTTCGCATCCGCAATCGCGGCGCGTAAATCCGGATTTTCACCATCAACAGAGACCGCAAATTTCGCATTGGAGAGCGTATATTCATGCGCGCAATAAAGCTTTGTCGCGTCCGGAAACACCATAATCCGCGACAGGCTGTCCCACATTTCCTCTGGCGTGCCTTCGAATAATCGCCCGCAGCCGAGCGCGAAAATCGTATCCCCCACAAAGGCAAGTTCCGCCGAGGGAATGTGATAGATAATATGCTCATCCGTATGGCCCGGTGTGTGGATGACCTCGACGCGGCGCCCTGCAAAATCAAAGCTGTCCCCGCCCGACAGCGTTTCATCCCGCACCGGTATTGCGTCTTGCTGTGGCCCGCGCACTTTACAGTCATAGCGCCGTTTCAGCGCGACATTCCCGCCCGCATGATCGGGATGCCAATGGGTGTTCCAGATTTCCGTGAGCGTCCAGCCGCGCGCCTCGCATTGCGCCGCAATCTCGCGCGCATCCGGCGTATCAATCGCCGCCGTCGCGCCCGTTTCCGCATCATGCAGAAGGAAGCCGTAATTATCGGACAGACAAGGAAAAAGCGCGACTTCAAGCGTCATCATGAGTCTCCTGATAGGGTGGCTCTCCAATTTTGGCGGCCGCGCCCATGATGCCAATGACAGCAGCAGGCCAAATCATGGTTAGCATATACAGGCCGACATGGGCGTTCCCTGCGGCGACATCCACCTGTGCGGCGCGGCCCGTTTGCGCAAAAGCCGCCCAAATCAAAACGGTCAAAGCCAGCCCCATCCAAAGCGCCAAACGCACGCGCCGACGTGGCCGCATCGCACTGTCCAATAGCAGAAACGGAACCGCCGTATAAACGGCCATACCGATAACCGTGCCCAGCGAGGCATCTTTCACTTCGGTCATAGCCGATAGAATGAGACAATCGGCGATGAAGGGCAAGCACAAGGCAATCGCGGCGGTTATAAGGCCGGTGGGCGTAACAGTGGGACGGTTTCGGGAGTCGGTCATGTGTGGGCTTTACTGTGTGAAGCGACGCAGGACAAAGTGTTATTCAGACATGCGGAATTAGTCGCAGCTCATCAAGGAAACCGCCAAGGTTAATATCTAGGGCAAGTTAGGACTGCCCGCATGGTGGCCCCCGCGATGGAGACCAAGGTAGTTAGTTGTTTTACGCAGGTTTCACCATGCGGCAGCAGTTGTAGATGCACCGGGTCGTGCAATTCGCATTCGCGAAATGCACCAGGTCCTGCAGTTTCACCTTCCGGTCATGCATGCCGTGAGGCCGTCATATCTGGTGAGGATATGCGAACCTGTCAGCCATCCGTGTTTCCTACCAAATCAAACCAACTCTTGTCTTTCGACAGTCACGACAGCCCCGGTTTAAGACGAAGCAGTCACCTCTCAGCGCAAAAGGTCCGGCACAGTTCTCGGTCTCACCCGAAAATGGTCAACCCTGCCGTCTCCCAAACCAGTCCCAGCAATTTTCCGAAGGAAAAATGCAAAGTGTGTATTTTGCTATAAGCAAACGACACAAGGTGAGCTCCTACCTGTCCTATGTCTGAAAGAACGAGTTTAATATGCGGGTGAAAGGGGCATGTGAGGATGGAGTTTTTGAGAAAAATGATAACGACCTGAAAAAACAACAAACTTGCTCAACTCGTTTATCTTTGAAACGCGGATTAAGTTTGAAATGGCGAAGAAACCAGCAATTCACACTATAGATCAGTGTCCTATTTTGGGCGATTTTGAGACACTCAGTTCTAAACCGTTACCCGCACACACGGACACCGCAATCCCTATCCTTAAGAACAAAAATGATATACCTAATTAGGAGTATGAATGTCTCCCTTTCTGAAAAAACTCTCGCAATCAGTCTCGCGCGTGCGCTTCGCGCATGTTTGAATATTCACACACTCAAAGAAAATTGGGACATTCGGGAAATCCCATATGCTTTTAGAATTTATCCAAATCTCTGTATTTCATTTTGGAAAATGGGGCTGGCCAAAATAACAAACGGATCTCTTGGTTATTTAGGTCCTTACGATACCATTAAAGATGACCCTGACATGGACCAATGGGCATTCAGAATTTCATTGGAAGGCCATTATCAGGCAGAATTTACCTCTATGAACGATATTGAAGGCCTGATTAATTTTTCAAATTGGGGCGATGCAATAAATACAAAAACTTTACTCGGGCAATTTCTTCTTTGCATGGTCAAGATTGGTATAAATGAAAAGCTTCCCGCTAGCCGGAAGACGGCTTTTGTTGTGAAAGACCTAAACTTAGAGGCCGCCATGGTTCAGCTCGTCGAGAATGGATTTGCTGTTCGACAAGGTGAAGCCTTTCAATGGACCGATAAAATCGCCGTTTACATGCTGAGAAATTATCTATGGCCTCAAGATGAAATTATCGAAAATCGACTAAACGCCCAGTTAATTTCAAAGTCCTTGAAAGCCTATATTTCAACAGCACTCAACACACTTCCTCATTTCTCAACATCCCGCATATCAAGTTTTACGGCATTTGGAGCTGCGATTGCCTTACTTGAACATTGGGACGGGACGGTTTGGCATGATGATGCTCTTGAAAGCCCTGAAATCTCTTTCGAGACTGCGGTTGGCCATGCCGAAGCTTTTCTTAAATACTATAAGCCATCACGTGAAAATGGTCGCTATGGCTGGACCCTCAAACAAGACAAATTCCTTACTTCAAGTGAAAAACGTCTAATCACAAGCTTGGCTAAGGTCATACATGTTTGGTGGGCGCGGTGTAGTCTCGATGAACGAAACAATAATGAGAAACATGGTTTAGAGCCACCTGGCTATGTCTATCATAACCACGACAGCACATTTGAATCGTCCGGAAAAATTTTATGGCAATTAGGCCTCGCAAAGGCAGGATGGCATACGCATGGGTTATTTGATATTTCCTATGACGAATACAAAGCCAAGTTTGAAAATCCACAGGACTTAAGTTTTCCAGTCGTTTTTAAACCTGTCTCAAAACATAAAATTGATGAGAAGATAGTGTTCCACAATTTTTACCCTTCACTATCAATCTTAGATACTTTGCGTTCCTTTTTAAATTTAGCCTCGAATTATGGAGGGAGCCTTTCTATTGACCGTCATTCGGGTTTTACCGCGCCAGATACAAATTTGGCTCATGCTTTGGATACATTGGTTGAATTTGGATATGCCGAACGATCAGGTTCAGATTATGTCTGGACGAATAAGATGTCCGCCCCCATGATGAGCAGCTTTAATTGGACCGAGGATGACTTCGACGAAAAATCGGTAGACCGGCGTCTCGCTGAAGAGGTGGTCTCAAAACTCGAAAAGATGGACCTAAAGATTATACCACGTTTCGTACCAGATGGATATTTAAGTAAACACACGGATACAGTGCTGGGGTTTGCCTTTGGCCTCTTACGTCATTGGTACGGAGGTAAGTGGGCAGCTGATCCAACTGATGAACCGTCGTTGACAATGGATTCAGCCATAGTCATTGCTCGAAAGTTTTTGAACAAATATAAGCATAATGGTGACTACCTGAACCATGATTGGGTTAGAATTTAGTACGATTGGTTCTGGGATAATCGGACTGCATACACAGTGCTGATCTAAACCCGAGCGGCTTATTTTGGGCGGTACAAGACACCCGTAAAATTTCCAAATGTGCGGCTTGAAGTCGCCCATAAAAAAGCCGCTTCGTGCAATTCGCACCAGACGGCTTTCCTATTTCTTCAACATCGCTTTGCCCGAAGCCAGTGGGCTTCGGCGTAACGCTCATTCGCCCATTCCAGGGCGAATGCACGGACCCTCGGTATAACCGAGGCGTTACCCTAATTGATCCCCTGAATAATTCTGGAAGGATCAATATAAGCGCTTCACTGCATTTGACGCCCCGCGTCAAATGCGGACGTTACGCGTCTTCCT
>CALFWV010000155.1 GCA_937927825.1 uncultured Caulobacterales bacterium
AATATGATATCACCGTCCGTGGCCACTTCGACCGACACGTCATTCTGGATAAGCGCCACAATGCCCTGTCCGTTTGATAATTTGTCATAGCCTGTAAAGGCAGTTGCTCCTGAGGTTTCCAGGACCGCTTTGAACAGATCATCTGCCCCGTCAGTGGCGAATTTACCGCCGTCTGCCTTGGATTGCGCGCGCTGAGCTGTCATCGCCGCATCAAATCCGTCAGTGTCCACATCAATGCCTTTGGCCCGCAAAGCGTCTTGGGTCAGGTCAAGCGGGAAACCATAAGTATCATACAGCGTAAACGCCGTACGGCCATCAAGCTTATCCCCCGGAGACAAATCCTTCACGGCATCCTCCAGCAGGGCCGTGCCCCGGCCTAATGTGCGGCGGAAACGGATTTCCTCTTGTTCAAAAACGCTTTCAATATTCGCCTGTGCGCGGCCAAGCTCTGAATAGGCTGCGCCCATTTCATCAACAAGCGTTGGGACCAAACGGTGCATGAGCGGATCTTTTGCGCCCAGTAAATGCGCATGTCGCATGGCGCGGCGCATAATGCGGCGCAGGACGTAACCGCGGCCTTCATTGGATGGCGACACACCATCCGCCATGAGGAAGGAACAACTGCGTAAATGGTCAGCGATGACACGGTGGCTAAACTTCGCCTCGCCATCGGACTTTACCCCCGTCAACTCTACAGAGGCCCCGATGAGCGTTTGGAAGAGGTCCGTGTCATAATTATCGTGTTTGCCTTGCAGGATGGCGGCCGTGCGCTCCAACCCCATACCTGTATCGATAGACGGCTTTGGCAGATCAATCTGACTGATTTTCCCACTGGCATCCGCGCGGCGCTCATATTGCATAAAGACGAGGTTCCAAATTTCGATGAATCTGTCACCGTCCTCATCCGGAGACCCGGGAGGCCCCCCCGGAATATCGGGACCATGATCAAAGAAAATTTCAGAGCACGGACCGCATGGTCCCGTCTCGCCCATCGCCCAGAAGTTATCATGCGTTGCAATGCGAATAATCCGATCATCCGGTAATCCGGCAATTTTTTTCCACAAATCAAAGGCAACATCATCGGTATGATAGACAGTCACCAGAAGCTTGTCTTTTGGCAAGCCGAAATCTTCGGTGACCAATGTCCAAGCGTGTTCAATGGCTTCGGCTTTAAAGTAATCCCCAAAGCTGAAGTTCCCGAGCATTTCGAAGAATGTATGGTGGCGCGCCGTGTAGCCGACATTGTCCAGGTCATTATGCTTCCCCCCGGCCCGGACGCATTTTTGCGAGGTCGTGGCGCATGGATAATCAGGAGATAAAGCCCCGGTAAACCAGTCTTTAAAAGGCACCATACCCGCATTGACGAAAAGCAAGGTCGGATCATTATCCGGCACGAGCGGAGAGCTTGGCGCGACTGTATGGCCGGCGCGGTCAAAGTAGCTCAGAAATTGTGAGCGAATATCGGCAAGAGAGGTCATAGAGACAATCCATAATACGGACGACCCATATAGAAAGAGCGCCTGGCAGTGCCAAGCGCTCTTTTGGTTAGAAATAACCGTCCTTTACGGCCGGGGAGCCATAAACCTGCGGGGGCAGTCGAAAGAGACGGACATAAACCGCCGCTGGTTTCGGGAACAGCGGTTTAGGGATGTCCAACCGTTAACAGATATTGCGGTTTAGATTAGGCTCCTAACGCTTTTGGCGCTTCGCCTTCATCTGCGACTTGCTCGCTTTTAGGCATCAAAAGCTCCTCTTCAATCAAGCCCTCATTCATCCGAATTTTGCGTTCAATTTCATCCGCCATCTCCGGGTTTTCCAGAAGGAACTTCCGCACATTCTCACGACCTTGGCCGATACGCTCATCCCCATAAGAATACCAAGACCCTGACTTTTCAACGACTTCCGCCTTTACGCCTAAGTCTATGATTTCACCTGTTTTTGAGATTCCTTCACCATACATGATATCAAATTCAACCTGACGGAATGGCGGCGCCACCTTGTTTTTGACGACTTTGACACGGGTTTGGTTGCCGATCACTTCGTCTCGATATTTAATCGCGCCAATGCGGCGGATATCAAGACGAACGGAAGAATAGAACTTCAAAGCATTACCGCCTGTCGTCGTTTCAGGAGACCCGTACATAACGCCAATTTTCATCCGAATTTGGTTGATGAAAATAACCATACAGCCTGACTTAGAAATCGACCCGGTTAGCTTTCGCAAGGCTTGGCTCATCAAACGCGCCTGAAGGCCCGGAAGACTGTCGCCCATGTCGCCCTCGAGTTCGGCGCGCGGTGTCAGCGCCGCAACCGAATCAACAACCAAAATATCAACCGCGCCGGAGCGCACTAAAGTGTCCGCGATTTCCAACGCCTGTTCACCCGTATCCGGCTGCGCAATCAGCAGCTCATTTACATCAACGCCAAGCTTAGCTGCATAGACCGGGTCCAATGCATGTTCCGCATCGATAAAGGCCGCAACACCGCCGGCTTTTTGACATTCCGCAATTGCGTGCAATGTCAGCGTGGTTTTACCGGAACTTTCCGGACCATAAATTTCAATCACGCGGCCTTTTGGCAAGCCGCCTATACCCAGCGCAACGTCGAGGCCGATGGAGCCTGTTGAGATCGCTTCAATATCCATTGTGGACTTATCGCCCAGTTTCATGACCGAATTTTTGCCAAAGGCGCGGTCAATTTGAGAGAGCGCGGCATCCAGTGCTGCGCTTTTGTTTTTGTCAGTCGCTTTTTCAACGACTTTGAGAGGTGTGCTGTTTCTCGCCATGAGTTCAACTCCAGTAAAACCGACGGAGCCCTTCGCCGATTCGTGTAGTTACGGCTGCAATTGGACTGCCGTTAATCACTATGTTTCACATTTGTTCTCATTGTTCAAGGAAAAAGAACAAAAAAAGAACAGGGTGAAATTATTTATCAATTGCCCGAAACCCTAGGCGACCTCGCCAATCTCTGACTTCACCTTCTCTGCCAATTCAGCAAATGTGAACGGCTTGGGTAGGAATGTAACGTCGGGTTCCTCTGAGAGAAGGTCCGAAAACTCCTCCTCCGCATATCCCGATATAAAGACGATCCGCGCATCGCCCAAAAGCTCTCGTCCCGCTCTCAGCAACGAGGGTCCGTCCATGCCGGGCATCACAACATCGGAAATCATGAGGTCAAACGGCACATCGGCATCTTCCAAAATCTCCAGCGCTTCTTCACCGTCCTCCGCTTCAATCACCCGATAGCCTTTTTTGCGAAGGGCCTTTGCCGCGATTCCCCGAACCGACGCTTCATCTTCAACAAATAGGATTGTCCCCTGCCCGGCCAGATCTGCTGGCTTACGCACAGGGACCTTCGTTTTTTCCTCGGCCGCAATTTCCGCCTCGGTCGCGGGGCCTGCTGCAGGAAGGTAGATTTTAAACGCTGTGCCTTTGCCCAGTTCCGATTCGACAGTTAGGTGACCACCGGTTTGCTGAACAATGCCGTATACCGTCGCAAGCCCCAGTCCCGTGCCCTTGCCTTGCTCTTTCGTTGTGAAGAACGGTTCGAATATCTTGGACTTCACCTCATCGGACATGCCTGTTCCGTTATCCTCAACGCTCACGACAACGAACGCATCACCCGGAATCGCATTAAGAGTCTCCGCAAGTTGGGAGTCTTCAATCTCATTGCGTGGTAATAGCGCCGACCGAATCGTGATTGTGCCGCCGCCCTGTTCTTCCATCGCATCTCGCGCGTTCACACAGAGGTTCATCAAAACTGTATCAATTTGTGATTTATCCGCCATGACAGGCGGCAAACCGCGGGCGTGGATGACCTTTAACTGTGCCCGCTCGCCCAATGTCTGGCGCAGGGTTACGACCATATCGGACAAAGTATCGGTGACGTCCAAACGCTCCATCCGCCGGGTGGCTTTGCGCGAGAAAGTCAGAAGCTTTTTGACCAAGGCCGCTGCCCTCGCCCCCGTTGTATTGATGTTTTGAAGCTCAGGATAGGATGGATCGCCGACGGGATGACGTTGCAATAACTCATCCGCATTCAACCGAATGGCAGTCAGCAAATTATTGAAATCATGCGCCACGCCGGCGGCGAGCTGGCCGATAGCTTGCATCTTCTGGCTCTGGACAAGCTGGTCTTCAAGCATTTTCCGAGCGCTTACATTCACGAGATAGGCGTAACTTTCTGTCGGATTTTGTGCATCGTGAACTATATACACAGACACAGGTAGACCGCTGTCATCAGCCTGCAGGGTGGCTTCATAGGGTTTATCGGGGGTTGTCGCCTCCGTATCAAAGCCCAGAAAGCGGTGCTCAGCGGGGTTATCTGTAAAGATATCTGCAAACGCTCTTCCAACCGCATCGCCGCGACCCGACATTTTTGCAAAGGCGGGATTCGCGGAAAGAATTTTTGCAGCGCCTACCTGAGTGCCTTCAAGTTTTAGAACAGCAACAGGTGCGGCCGAGTAACTTTGCGCTTCAAAATCAGTAGCCGCCTTATCCGCAGTCGCGTCGCCTCTTGAAAGGGTCGAGTGTCCGTAAAGCGCCACACTGGCCACAACGTCCCCGCTGTTTAACGTATGCCAATTGGCCACCATGACCGTCGGGGTCACAACCCCTTTGCGCGTAATCAAACGCGTATCCGTGCGAACCGTGCGGCCGGGTTCAGCGGGACTATCCAGCAGCGCTGTTGGGCTTTCTATAAAGGCTGACATTTTTGTGGGCGGGGCTGCATCCACGCCGCCGAGCCAGCGCAGCAAGACATCATTCGTTGCCAATATCCGCCCATCTTTCGCCACGGTGAACAAACCCACCGGCGCTTCAGCTAAAACATCTTGGCCGACGGACCTTTCCGCCGGCGCTTCAATAATTTGCCAGAGCGTAGATTGGCGACCAATCCGCCGGACCTCCAGGCGATAGCGCATCAATTCACTTTGCGGCGTGATCAGATCGATGGTTTCTTCGGCGGCCTCCATCCCAACCGCGAGATGGTGAAGCCGAAAAATTGCAGCAGCCGCTTCATTTCCGGCTGACGTAAAAAGACGGTCAATAACAGGCGGTGCGTCGCCCACGCTCACCGCGCCTAAAGTTTTGGCGAGGTCAAAATAAGCGCGATTGGCGTGGACCGGCTTTCCATCGTCCAGCACAAGGCTGGGAACGCAATTATTATAAAAGGCGCTGGCATAGACAGTATCGCGACTGGTTTGACGTCGCTCTGACCCGCCCCGCGCACGCGCCATCACAACCAATGTCATCAACGCCAAAAGCGCGATAATCGCAATCCCCGTGAGGATGATATAGCCTTCATAAGTCAGGCCATCGCGGCCGAGCCAAACAAAGCCTAACGCCCCCAAGAGCGCGGCCAATGCCAAGACGGCCCCAAACCAAAGGGGCGCGCTTCCCTTCGATTGCGGAATTTCTGTGCGAATCATATTGTCCATTATGTCACCTTAGGCATGATTTCCCTGCGTGACGCGTGCAAATTTTGTATGACGCACGCAATTTATGACGTAACCCCGATTATTGATGAGCGTCATCGCTTGCACATAAAAATATCCGAGGACTCAACCGCATGAAAAAAACCGCCCTTCTTGCCACCGCATTTTTGACTCTCAGCACATCCCCGCTTCTGACAGCCTGTCTCGACAGCGGCGCAGAGATAACCCAACGCGAAGAGTTAATCGTGCAGGAAAGTCAGCGTTTGAACGATTGGTTCGCCGCGCGATATGAAGAACAACTCGCGCGTTCGCCGATGTCACGCACATATCTGGGACTGCCGGATGGCATGGACCAACTGGATGATATCTCCCAAACCGCAATTGAAGAAGAAATGGAACTCGCGCGCTCGTGGTTAAATGAGATGCGCCGAGATTTCGACATAGACCGCTTGGATGCACAAAGCAGCCTCTCTTACCGTCTGTTCGAAGTCGATATTGAAGACCAACTCGCCACCCATGCGGTCGGGCAAAACGACTATGTATTTTCCCATATGTCCGGACCGCATACAGGTCTGCCAAGTTTTCTGATCAATTACGGAAAAGTCGAAAGCGTCGAAGGCGCGGAAGATTATATTTCCCGACTGCGGGCGGTGCAGACCTATATCGGCCAGGCCCAAGCCCGCGCCGAGGCGCAATTTGCAGACGGCGTCACCATGCCAAAATTCGTTTACGCCAAAGTCAGCGATGCGGCCCGAAACGTAATTTCCGGCAGCCCCTTTGAAGAGTCGGAGGAGAACAGCCCGCTTTGGCAGGACATCCGGACAAAAATCAACTCGTTAGAAACAACCCAGGCCAAGAAAGACGACCTTCTTGAGCAAGCGAAAGAGGCGCTTCTGACATCCGTTCAGCCAGCCTATATCTCGCTGATTGCGATGTTTGATCAACAGGCCGCTGCGGCAACGACTGACGACGGAGCGTGGAAGCTCCCCGCGGGGTCCAATTATTACAACGTGCGACTCAAACACTATACCACCACCGATCTAACCGCCGATGAAATTCACGACATTGGCTTGGCCGAAGTTGCGCGCATCCAAGATGAAATGCGCGACATCATGAAACGCGTTGGGTTTGAAGGAACTTTAAAAGAGTTTTTCACCTTCTTACGAACCGACCCGCAGTTTACATTCCCAAATACGGATGAAGGCCGCGAAGCTTATATGTCCGAAGCCACCGCAATTATTGACGACATGCGGGGGCGGCTCGATACCTTATTCATTACAAAGCCCAAAGCTGATATGGTCGTCAAACGCGTCGAACCTTTCCGCGAGGATACGGCCTTTGGCGCATTTTATAACTCACCGGCCCTGGATGGCTCTCGACCCGGCACATATTACGTCAATTTGAAGTCCATGGAAGATCAACCGAAATTCCTGATGCAGGCCCTAGCCTATCATGAAGGTATCCCGGGGCATCATATGCAAATCGCAATCGCGCAAGAGCTCCAAGGCCTGCCAAAATTCCGAACACTGGGCGGCCACACAGCCTTTATCGAAGGCTGGGCGCTTTATTCCGAGGCCATCCCGAAGGAAATTGGTCTCTATACTGACCCTTATAAAGAATTTGGGCAACTCGGTATGGAAATTTTCCGGGCCGCGCGCCTTGTTGTCGACACAGGTATTCATTCTAAGAAGTGGGACCGTGAAAAGGCCGTTCAATATTACTTGGACAATATCCCAAACCCCGAAGGCGATGTCCGCGCTGAAATTGACCGCTACATCGTTTGGCCCGGCCAAGCGACAGCCTATATGATTGGGAAACTTAAAATCGAAGAGTTACGAAAAAAAGCTGAAACAGACATGGGTGAAGATTTTGACATCCGTCAATTCCACGACACCCTTATAGCCAATGGTTCAGTACCCCTGAGCATCCTTGAAGAATTAGTGGACGACTATATCCTGACCAGCAAACCGGAGACAAAATAATGCGAAACATTGCCCCTCACACCTTAATACTCGCCGCCGTTCTGACCCTTGGCGCTTGCGCCCCTGCCGCTGACGCGCCCACCCCAAAATCTGAAAAAACACAACAAGCCAGCCCGAACATCGTCAATGAGAACGACCGACTGGACGCTTGGTTCGAAACAAAATTCATGGAGAATGTCCGCGCCTATCCGCAGTTCATGACCTCGCTGGGCATGGATGAACGGCAGGACGAATGGAATGACCCCTCCCGTAGCTATCAGCTGGAGCAACTTGACCGGACCCGTGAAGCTTTGGCTGAAATGAAAGAGCTCTTTGATTTCGACGCGCTGGATGCAGATGGTCAGCTATCTTATCGCTTGTTTGAAAAAAATGCGGATGATGCCCTCGCCGAAAAAGACTGGTGGGACCACGGTTACACCTACACACAAATGCGCGGCTCACATTCGGCCATGCCAACCTTTCTGATGAACCAACATAAAATTAAAGATGTTGAAGACGCCGAGAATTATCTGACGCGGCTGGAAACCATGGATGATGTGCTGGATGAACGCACACGCCAGGCGAGAGCTAAATTCGAAAAAGGCATTGCCCCACCTCAATTTGTCTATGATTTTGTAATTGAGAGCGCACAAAATATTATTTCGGGCAGCCCCGTTGAAGAGGACAGCGAGACTTTAAATTTGCTGCTGGAAGACTTTCGCAAAAAGACAGCCGACTTAAAAATCGAAGACGATGTTCGCGAAGCCCTTTATGAGCGCGCCATCAAAGCCATTTTGAATGACGTGGCCCCAACCTACCGCCGCATCATTGCCGAAATGGAACGTCAGAAAGCCCTCGCCACCACCGATGAC
Organism: uncultured Caulobacterales bacterium; assembly: GCA_937927825.1. Classification (GTDB taxonomy): domain Bacteria; phylum Pseudomonadota; class Alphaproteobacteria; order Caulobacterales; family Maricaulaceae; genus Litorimonas. The sequence continues at coordinate 8,268 of CALFWV010000155.1, forward strand.
GGCGTCTGGAAACTTCCCGATGGAGAGGCCTATTACGCCTCGCGTCTAAAGGTCATGACGACGACGGATATGACTGCGGATGAAATTCATGATTTAGGCCTGGCAGAGGTCGACCGTATCCACGCCGAAATGCGCGAAATCATGAAGAAGGTTGAATTTGACGGAACCTTGCAAGAATTTTTTGAATTCACCCGAACTGACAAACAATTCTTCAAACCGGAGACCCAACGCGGGCGTGATGCCTATTTGCGTGAGGCGACAAAATTCATTGATGATATGAAAGTACGCTTGCCGGAAGTTTTCAACAAAATGCCTAAAGCAGAACTGGAAGTTCGCGCAGTGGAAGCCTTCCGCGAAAAGGCGGCCGGCAAAGCTTTCTATAATCGTCCCGCGCCGGATGGATCACGTCCCGGTATTTATTACGCCAATCTCTACCGGATGGACGCCATGCCCGTTTATCAAATGGAGGCCCTCGCCTATCACGAAGGAGTCCCCGGACATCATATGCAACTGTCTATCAGTCAAGAACTCGAAGGCGTTCCGTCCTTCCGGAAATATGGGCGCTTTACCGCTTATTCCGAAGGCTGGGGGCTTTATTCAGAATATCTACCCAAAGAGATGGGGCTTTACGAAGACCCCTATTCCGATTTCGGGCGTCTGGCGATGGAATTATGGCGTGCGGCGCGTCTGGTCGTCGATACAGGTCTGCATGACAAAAAGTGGACACGTCTGGAAGCCACAGAATATTTGATGACAAACACGCCCAATCCGGAGTCAGATTGCCTGAAAGCCATTGAGCGCTATATCGTCATGCCGGGTCAAGCGACGGCTTATAAAATCGGCATGAATAAGATTTTGGAATTACGCGAAGCCGCGAAAGAAGAGCTTGGCGACGACTTCGATATTCGAGATTTTCACGACGCCATTCTCGCGACAGGTCCGGTGCCGCTCGACATCATGGAAGAGCAAGTCGACGCCTATATCGCAGATATGAAAAGCGGCAGTTATAAGCCTGACCGCCTCTAAATTTAAGGATTACAAAAACCGCTAACAGTGAAAAGGCTGGATCGAGCCTTTTCACTGAAATTGTAAATTTAACTAGCCGGTTACATCGCCAATATTGACGAATTCAAACTCAGCTGTCCGCGCGCCACCAACACCGGGCTCGACGCCCGTAAAGATGAGTGCGTCAATATCGAACAATGTGTCCACACCCCAGATAGGGTGACTGACCCGAATTGAACCATTGGCATTCCGGGAGAAAGTAAACTCTGCACGCGCGCCGTCATAATTGACCTGCTCGAAGTTATTCGTTCCGCGATAGGTATCATTACCCAATCCGCCGTAGAACCCTTGGACCGCACCTTGTGCAGGAATGACATCATTGCCGGGGGTGCCGTTGACCACATTATCACCATCCAAACGGAAAGTTGGCAGTCCGTTTGTAGATGCAATCGCCTGGGTTGTTGTAAAGGCCCGGCCGGACCGCAGTGAGAAAATGCGCTCGATACTGATAAGCGTATTCACGCCCCATGTCGGATGGGTCATCGTCAGGGTGTCACCGTCTTGGGTATAGGTCCATTCGAATACATCGCCGTCAACACGCAGCGTATCTTGACCAGCTAATCCTCTGACAAGGTCGCTACCCCGTCCGACAAAGAACTCGTCATTTCCAGCTGTTCCGGTCAGGTTGTCATTGATGTCATTTGATCCCGTCAGCACACCGCCGACCGATGTACCGGTATCCGGATTAAGTATATCTTCGATAGAATACCAGGCTTCTTCTCCGCGGAACCAAAAGCCGTCAATCCGTGTCAGACGATCAACCACGCCACCCGGGCGATTGACCGTGACGGACCCATTGGCGTTTTCTACAAAGATATAGTCAGCCCGAAAGCCATCATAATCCACTTGATCGTAGGCATTTGTCCCGATGATGGTTTGTCCGTTCTGGCCGATAAGGGATTCAATCGGATACCAGGCTTCTTCACCTTGAAACCAGAACCCATCAATATTGATTAATGTGTCTATCCCGCCGCCGGGTTTAGTGACGCTAACAGATCCATTAGCGTTTTGAACAAAAGTATACTCAGATGAATCACCGGGATAATCGACCTGATCATAATCATCGCCGCCAGTGATAGTCTGATTGCCCGACGCAGCCTGAACAAGGTCGCCGATCGGATACCAGGCTTGCTCGCCCGAGAACCAAAATCCGTCAATATTAAACAGCGTATCTACGCCTCCGCCCGGCTTGGTTACAGAAACAGACGCGTCTGCGTTTCTCACAAACTCATAGGAACGCGAATCGCCCGGATAATCGACTTGATCGTAAACATTTGCGGTTCCGGTAATCGTTTGGTCGGTATTTGTCGGCGTGACCAATGTTTCAATCGCATACCATTGCTGTTCACCGGCAAACCAAAATCCATCAATATTGATGAGGCGATCTGTTATGCCGTCGGGTTTCGTCACGGAAACAGAGGTATCTCCGTTTCTCACAAACGTATAGTCGGCGGAATTACCGTCATAATCAATCTGGTCATAACCACCACTGCCTTGGAAAGTACTCTGACCGTTGATTTCAACTACAACCACGCCTGTTGATGCGACTTGCGCATGGGCGTGCCCTGACGCGAGGGTCAAGCCGAGTGCCATCATGCCTGCAAGTTTTTTAAATTTCATCATTCCTAGGTACCGCTTCGCAAAATTTGGTTGTCCGTTGCCCGAGGCTGACCTTGCAACAATCGGACCAAGCCGCCGCCGGGGGAATCAAAAATGGCACGAGATCAAAATAATTGGGTCGCCGCAGTCAAAAACGGATGTTTGGTACGATATTTGCTTAATTCAGCGCGAACCGCGAAAGGAATTTCAATGCATTCTTTAAAACAAACACTTCTCATCGGTACCGTAGGCCTAGCCCTGACAGCGTGCGGTGGAGGCGGCAGCGAAACAGCTGTCTCTTTTGACTCAAGCCCGACACCCGTTGTCGAAAGTCAATATGACATCCAAACAAAGGCTGCACGTGAAGCTTTTGAAAAGCGTTTAGCCGATGCCCAAGCGGCGGCGGACACCTGGATGGATAACAATCGGCGCGAGGCTGGAGTGGTGACAACGCAATCCGGTCTTCAATACCGCGTTGATAAAGCCAGTCCGAATCCAACAGGAAAAAAATACGCAAGCAACCAGACGGTCAGTGTCCATTATGAGGGTAAACTGACTGACGGCACAATTTTTGACAGCTCATTTAATCGCGGTCGCCCTGAAAACTTGAAACCAAGCGAGTTGATTGACGGCTGGCAAGAAGCCTTGAGCCTCATGCAGCCCGGTGACGAATGGACACTCTTCATCCCGCCGGCCTTAGGCTATGGCGAATTGGGCAAGGGCGGCGGAATTCCGGCAAACGCCGCTCTGATTTTTAAAGTACAATTGAGATAGCTAGCGCCGCGCGCTCGGAGATTTCCGAGCGCCAAAAGCATCGCGGACGTGTTAGAGATGTCCCGCAGGACCGGGCGTCTCTTGATTAGCCTGCCTTTAAACGCTCGCCGCGCTCGTGCATCTCTTGCGCCTCAATGGATTTCCTCGCGATTGGGCGTGCGTCCAATCGTTTGAGGCGGATAGGGTCGCCCGTTTCTTCGCAATATCCATACGTTCCGTCATCGAGGCGGCGCAGGGCTTTATCGATTTGATTTGTCAGTTTGCGTAGACGGTCTTTCGTCCGAAGTTCCATACGGCGATCTGCATTCGCAGCCGCTGTGTCAGCGGGGTCAGGATGGGACACGCTCTCGCCCTTTAGGTATTCAACGGTATTGCGCGTTTCCTCTGCAATCTCTTCTTTCCACTTTAACAGCTTTTGACGAAAATATTCCTGCTGCTTGGCATTCATGAACTTTTCGTCTTCCGATGGCACATAGCCTTTGGGAAGTTTGACAGGTTTTTTTGTAGATTTAGACATAATATCCCCGCTCACTGGTTAAAACGAGCGCCCCCGATAGCCGAGTATTCTCAGTCTATGCGCTCTAAACTTGCGGCCTGATAACCGCGTGTTTTGAGTCTCACAAGTCACATTGGCAGAAGGTGACTGAATTTTACGTGA
>CALFWV010000156.1 GCA_937927825.1 uncultured Caulobacterales bacterium
CCGGGATCTCGTATGGGTAATGTCGCCGGATATCGGAAAAACTGGATTAAGGCGACAAGCTATAAGGCTAAACGAGATAAGGGCGGAGATTATGACCGAGACTTACAACTCGAAACATTAGCCGATGTCTTGGATGGTAAAATTCTCGTCAACATGCACTGCTATCGGGCCGATGAGATGGTGCAAATTCTCGATATTGCGAAAGAGTTCGACTATAAAGTAACGACATTTCATCATGCGGTCGAAGCTTATAAAATTGGCGACTATCTGGCCGAGGCGGACACGTGCGCCGCAATGTGGGCTGATTGGGGCGCATTCAAAATGGAAAGCTTCGATTATATCAACGAAAATATTCCTTTCGTTCATGCCGCGGGAGCATGCGCGATGATTCATTCGGATGACCCAAACAACATCCAACGCTTAAATCAGGAGGTCGCCAAGGCTTGGGCCAATGGAAATCGAGCGGGACTCGATATTTCTAAAGCAGAAGCTTGGAAGTGGCTCTCAACGAATCCCGCTAAGGCGCTAGGCATTCTGGAAGAAACAGGCACTTTAGAAGCCGGCAAGCGGGCTGACTTAGTAATTTGGGACGGCGACCCGTTCTCAACCTACGCAAGACCGGATACAGTGATGATTGACGGAGCCGTCCTGTTTGACCGCGCTACGGGATTAAAGCCGAAAAGCGATTTCCGTCTTGGCTATGCCGATTTGTCAGAGGGCGTAAAATGAGACACCTTTTCTTAGCAACAGCGACAGCTCTGGCCCTCTCCTCACCTGCCTTTGCACAAACATTTTTCGTCGATGATGCGACCGTGGTTGCTCCCGACGGCAAGCAATCCAAAACAGACGTCATTATTGTCGATGGACTCATTCAAGAACGCGGCACACGTCTTTCCGTCCCTGACGGCGCGACGACTGTTGCAGGCGGTTGGGTGACACCCGGCCTGTTTGCCTCTATGTCATCCTTGGGAATGACCGACATAGGATCCTCAGGTCCGGGTAATGACGTGAGTTCTGAAAGCTCTGAAACCAATGTCTCCGAACACGCGGCAGATAGTTTCAACCCGCGTTCTATTCATATCGGCAATGTTCGCCAAAGCGGAGTCACTCACGCCGGTATCGCGCCGCGCAGTAGCGGAAACAGCATTTTTGCCGGAACAGGTGCCATCATTTCATTGACGGGTGAATTTGACTCCATCCTCGACCCGGAAGCCTTCGTTATGGTGGATATGGGCGAGACAGGAACGGTTCGTGCGGGCGGCTCCCGCGCTGCAGCCATGTCACAGCTTCGTGCGGCTATTGAAGACGCTGAAGGGTTTTTTAAACGATATGCTGACAGCTCGGATGGAGGCGATGTTTTATCACGCCAAGACGCGAGAGCTTTCTCCCGCGCGGTCCGCGGAGATATTCCGTTACTCATACGTGTCAATCGCGCAGCCGAGATTATGCGCCTGATAGACGTGAAATCCGAAAACCAAAGTCTTGACATAATTATCGTCGGCGGTGCTGAAGCCTGGGAAGTCGCAGATGACATTGCAGCGGCAAATATTCGCGTCATTTTTGACCCCCTTCAGAACCTGCCCGACTCTTTTGAAAGTGTTGGGTCTCGCTTGGACAATGTTGCCTTTCTGGAGGCGGTCGGGGTCGATTATGCGATTTCGAATTTAACCTCTTTGGGGGTTACAAAACCAGCAACCCTCGCACAACATGCTGGTGCGGCGGTAGTCGAAGGCCTGGAATGGGCTCAAGCTTTCGTGGCTATCTCGTCTGTGCCTGCATCCTGGTTCGGCGTTGACGAGGAATCTGTTGTCATTTGGGATGGCGATCCGATGGAAGTAACATCAGCCCCTATCGCCATGTCAATCAATGGCAGGGACCAATCGATGACATCACGGCAAAAAGCTCTGCGAGATCGGTATAATCCCACCACTCAAGACGATCGCCCGTATAAATATCGCTAGGGTTTGAGCGGTTTACGCCGCTTGACCTCTGGACAGCGCAGCCTATGTTGCGGCAAATTCATAAAAGGCACGCGGACGTCGCGCGCCTGTGCCGAAACGAGATACCTTGAGCGACACTATAAAACCCGAAGAAATTGACGCAGACGCGAAGATTGATGTGACCTTCAGAGAACTTGGACTCGATTCCAAAATTCTCAAGGCATTGGATGACTTGGGATATGTAACGCCGACTCCTATTCAAGCGAAAGCAATACCCGCCGCGCTTCAACAGCGCGACGTGCTGGGTATTGCCCAAACGGGGACCGGAAAGACCGGAGCTTTCACGCTCCCGACCATGCACAAGCTTGCAAAGGGTCGAGCCCGTGCACGCATGCCGCGCTGTATTATCGTCTGCCCAACGCGCGAACTTGCCGCTCAGGTGGCAAAGGACGTCGAAGCCTATGGGAAATATCTTAAGCTCGAAATGGCTCTACTGATTGGCGGCGTATCTTTTGCCGAACAAGATCGTAAGCTGATGAAAGGCGTCGACATTCTGATTGCAACACCGGGCCGCTTGATTGATCAATTCGAGCGCGGGAAAATCTTGATGACAGGTGTACAGACACTCATCGTCGACGAAGCCGATCGCATGCTCGACATGGGATTTATCCCTGATATCGAAAAGATCTTTGATATGACGCCATTTACGCGTCAGGTACTATTCTTTTCTGCGACGATGCCGAGCGAAATCAAGCGCCTCGTTGATCAATTTTTGCACCAACCTTTGTCCATTCAAATCGCGCGTAAGAACATGACTGCGAAAACGGTCACGCAACGTATTGTCCGCATGCCCTCCTCCGACGCAAAACAAAAGCGGACAGCCCTACGATGGATTATTGAAAAGGAAGATGTCGATAACGGCATCATATTCTGCAACCGTAAACGCGATGTCGATATCGTTGCAAAATCTCTGAATGTACATGGCCATGATGCGGCCCCTATTCATGGTGATTTAGCACAAAGCTTGCGGACCGAGACCCTCGATCGTTTCAGAAATGGTGAAATCAAATATCTTGTGGCTTCAGATGTCGCCGCGCGAGGGCTTGACGTTCCAACCGTAAGTCACGTCTTCAACTATGATGTGCCTAATCATTCGGAAGATTACGTCCATAGAATCGGCCGAACAGGTCGTGCCGGGCGCAAAGGTGACGCCATCATGTTGGTCGCTCGATTGGACGAGCGAAATTACGACGATATTTTGAATCTAATCAACGTCAAATCTATCGAAGAGCTCGTGATACCCGGAATTGAAGACTTCCCTAAAGATGCGGGTGGTCGGAAACGAGGAGGACGTGACGGAGGCAAAAGCCGGGGACGGCGTGACGACAGTCGCGGTGGACGCAATCGGGGCCAGCGTAATGATGGCTCCTATCACGACGGGAGCGCGTCCACGTCTAAGGTCGACCGTAAACCGGCCTCAAAACGGAAGTCCGAGACACAAAACACTGAAAAAACGTCAAAAGCAGAGGCGAGAAAGCCTATCGAGAGAAGACGTCCGGCACCCCGCCGGAAAGCTGCGCCAGGTCGGGATAAGCCAAAACCAGAGACGACCCGTACAGACGCGGTCCAAGAATACTCCAAAGAGACACCCTCATCCCGGAACTCAACCCGCCGCCGAGCCGCACCTAAGCCTAAATCACCCTCGCCCGAAAACGATACACACGCTCCTAAGACTAAGCCTGGCCGCTCTCGCAACAAATCTGAAACGAGCGATAACTCGACAAAGCAGGAGCGCCCTAAGAAATCAGCACCTAAAAAGGGCGCCTCCAAACCTAAAGGGAAAACCCCTTTTGGCGATGACATTCCGGATTTTCTAAAATTCTAAGGAATTGCGGCTTCAATGCGCGCAACTGTTTCATCTAACGCCTTGTAAATTCGATCCAATATCAGGTCAGTCTCTTGGGTTAGACAATGCCCCGATCCCGGAATCGCTATCGACACGCAGTCCGGCATTCGGTTATCGCAGACCTGTTTATTTATGTCTGTGAATACAAAGTTATCTAATTCCGCATGTATCATCGTCACGGGTTTAGAAATTGATTCGGGGTATCCCTCCTGCAAGACAAACTGACTGCTGCCATAAAACTCCCGGCCCCAATTATAGGTTACACCGCCCACGCGTTGTTCCGGATGTATTGTAAAAATCGCATCGCGCATTGGCAAACGTTCGGGTGATGACGCGCAATATTCGATACCCGCACGCAATAAATTATCCTCGCTGGCTGGCCTCCAATTCGTGTTTCCAGGAATATAGCGCTTATCTTTCCCTAAGGCGTCGCCAATGCGCAGGAACCTCAAGACCTGTTCAAAATCCATATCACCGGATTTTGGCCGCAATGCGGGTGCTAATAGCAATAGGCCATCAACCAAATCCGGTTGTTCAGCGCCAACGCGAAATGCCACGTGGCCCCCAAAAGACATTGCCATCAAAATAACAGGGCGGTTTTCGGGTAGGTCCAATCCTTGTAAAAACAAAGCGACATCGTTTGAGTATACTTTAAAATCCTCAACCAGCAGCTTTTCCGGTTGTGAAGGTCGCGGACGCTCTGAACCGCCTTGCCCGCGTAAATCAAACCCAACAACGTGGTATCCCCGCGCCGCGATATCTCCAACCTGTTCGCCGTACATGTCCATTGTTGCGGTGTAACCGGGTATCATCACGACGGTTGCTCGGGCTGAAGCAGAATTTCCGGTCTGTCCATATCGCATTTTCATACCATCTTCGCTGGCGAACATATCCCATGTCCAATCCTGCGGCATGTCGGGAATATTGAAGGCGTCCACCTGCGCTTGATAAGCGGGACTGACCTGATAAGGCTCATAACTTTGTTCCGGCCACGCGAAAAACGCGATTATTCCGAGGAGCATAAGCCCCAGTATAAGAAACAAAACTTGCCGCATTATATGGCCTCCGCATAAGCGTTGGTTTGCTGCCAAACAATAGTTTGCATTTTTTGCCAGTGCCATTCTGCCAAATTTGGGGCAGCCTTTTTCCAATTGAAATGTTCGGCGCGATAACCCGCATAGTCCAAACCACAAACAATGGCGATATTCCCAAAAGTCCAATCCTCTCCGAGCCAAGGACTGATTTTTTCTAACGTCATAACGGCGTTTCTGATTGCAGTCTCATGACGGCCAATCATTTCATCCCAATGTAATTCTGGTGGTCGGACAGTTTCCATACGGTAATTGTAAACCGCATCAGACAATCCATCACCCAGCGCATGCTGCCAGAGCTGTGTAAACCGCATGTGCCCTGCTGCAGGCAGGATTGGCGCGTCACTTAGGCTATCCAGATACTCACAAATGACCGGACTGTCGAATAGGAATTGACCGGGTTGCCATTCTAAGGCCGGGATTTTTCCGAGCGGGTTATCCCCCGCCATATACCCGTTTGCGCCATTATTTTCCGGTTGAACTTCATCGAGCGCTATTCCCGAAAGACGCGCCAATATCATAGCTTTGCGAGCATAGGGGGAAATGGGATGGCAAATGAGTTTCATGCCGCGTCATACCCCGACGAAAAAGCAAAAAGTAGATAAAAAAGACGGGCCGCCAGAAAATCGACGACCCGCCAAGTTATGGTGGGGCTGCGCCGGACATTTCGTCCGGAAGCGACCCACTGGTAAAAGGCTTCAACCTGGGTGTTGGTGTCTTCGTTGGGTTAGAAGGCGTTTTTTGGGCCGACTTGCGTTCAGCTTCTAAATCCCAAGCGGTTTCATGATCGACGATTGTCACCGTGCCGGTCCGATATTTGAGCGGAGCGCTCTCATCTACCTCAGGCTCCATTGGCGAGACATCGACATGTTTTGTTGGCGTACCCCGGTTTACGATAAGGTTTTGACGCGCCATCAGGTCAAGTTCCGGGTCGAGATCAACCGTGTAAATCTGGCCGACCATTGTTCCCTTTGCTTCAGACGATATAACCTCAATTTTATATTTCCCCTGTGGCAGGTCATCAAAGGCATATTGGCCGAAGCTTGTCGTAAATATATTTAAATCAATGTCCGACTCTTCCGACGTCAGTCTTAGTTTGGCCTGTTCTACCCGAGTTTCGCCGCGATCATACTCGCCGTTTCCGTTTTCGTCTTCAAAGGCAAACCCGCGAATTTGTCCGCGCTGCACGATCGCCAAAGGAATATCCGTAATTTGACCTTCGGAAATTGTGACACGCGTTGTGATGTCCGCTGAAAGGTCATATCCAATCGGCAGGCTTTTTGCGTCAATCTGAACCTCGTACAATCCTTCTTTCACATTCTGAATTGTGAAAAACCCATCTGCACCGGACCTCAAGACAAGCCGCGTGCCCTTCACCCGAACCACAACCCGAGGAATTCCGCTTTCTGTAGCTTGGCGAATTCCGTCTCTGTTTCGATCGAGGAAAACTTGGCCCTTTAAGATACCACGCCCCTCGTGGGTTTTCTTAATTGCTCGTTTTGGATTGAAATTGAAGTTTCCGTCCAGTTGCAGGCCTAAGCGATGATCACCACGCAGGTCGTTACGATAAGCCAAACCGACGGACATGTTTTTACCGATATTCAATCGGCGCCCGGCCGAAATGGTAAGAAATTTGTCGCTACGAGAGTCGCCCCTGGTAGACAAATTCTGTAGAACACCAAGATTAGCGGAGACGACGTTCTTCTGCCCAAACATTTCTCCGGATTGAAAACCTGCATTCAATCCCCCACGCGCGCTCCAATTCTCACCATCCCAAACGCCGCTCAAACTAGGTCCAATTGTTAAACCGGCCTCTTTCGGTAAATTAAAACCAAAACCCGGACGGGACACGGTAACGGTCGCACTTTGGCGGTTTTCTGCATCACTGCGAATGGATTTTCCATATCTTGCCCTTACTGTAAAATCTTGGAATTGCTTGAAGGCCTGTGCCTGAAAGTCTGTCGCCTCTACATCAGAAATTGTTCCGTCGGTTAACCGTGTTTTCGTCTCAGACCGGGAAATTGAACCTGATAGATTCAGACCGGTTTGGCCAATGCCTGATGTAAGGCTAACCGAACCAACTTTTTGTTCCGTTCTGGACGTTCCGGATTTAACCACGCCAGTTTTACCGAAGGAACCCGCAAGACCAGCGGTCGGATTTGTCAAAAATCCAAGATTGCGTTTCGGCAAATAGGTCAGGCTGGCGGTCAAGGTGGCCTGGTCAGACCCGCGGCGGCGAATATCTTCCGGCAACTCTTCCTCGTCAAATACAGCGTCGGGATTAATTTCTTGAGCGATGACATCCGCTTGCGCCTCCGCATTTAGGTTTGAACGCAGGAATTCAGCGCCGTCATAGCCAGCCCGCAAATTGAGGTTAAAGTTCTCCCCCAAACGACGACGCACATCTCCGCTCACCCGAATATCCACAGTCCCTTCGCGCGCCGGACCATCGAAAACGCCAAGCGCCGCATCTGAATTCCACTGCCATTTTTTCCCGCGATCACCTCTGCCCAGCCGTCCGGAAATTACTTCCAATACCGCCTGTTGATCTTTTGACAAGCTATCACGAGAGACGGCTAAGCCGGCCTCCCAACCGTCCAAATCTGCATATCGAACGCCTGCGGCAAACCCACTGTAAATATTACGGTTTTGGTCAGTGCTGATTGCCTTCACGCCCGTTAAAGGGAGGCCGGCTGCGACGGCTATACCGCCGGATTTAAGCGAATATTTTGCCGACGCTCCAAGGATGCGGCGGGCATTAACGGTGTCCAGTTCTCGGTAATTGGCAGAATAGTCGCCAATAGAGCCGGACACGCCATTTGTATGGGCAAAGTCAACGGACAACCAATTTGGCTGTAACTCGGTCCCACTGGAAGGTAGATCGGACAGCTCATAGCGAACTCTTGTATTGAAACGCCCCACGTGAGAGTCGAACTGGGCCCGAACACCCGTATCGGGAGAGATATTAAATTGCAGCTGCTCTGCCGTGAATGGCGCATCCTTAGCTGCGTCATCAATCGATTCCAACGGGGCGATGGATCCCGACAACCGGTCATCAAGGGTGATGTCGATACGGGCGCTCCCCCCTTGCACATCAACATGTGTCCCTGTCAGGGCCTCCAAAGCGGAGACAGGAACCAAAAGGTTCGTTTGGTCAATATAGGTAATGTCTTT
>CALFWV010000157.1 GCA_937927825.1 uncultured Caulobacterales bacterium
TTTGCTTTAGGGTAGCCTCTGGGCCGATGGTAATGGGGTTGACTACCATGCCTGACTCATAGCGCTTAACTTTGCGAACCTCTTCGGCCTGTTCTTCAATAGAGAGATTTCGGTGAATCACGCCAATGCCGCCTGTCTGCGCCATAGCAATCGCCAAAGGCGCTTCGGTCACAGTGTCCATAGCCGCAGAGACCAATGGCACATTGATATTGATGCCTTTAGTAAGCCGCGTTTTCAGCGACGCATCAGCGGGTAGAATGTCAGATGCCTTGGGTTGCAAAAGGACATCATCGAAGGTCAGGCCCTCTCGAATCTCCATGGGAGTCTCCATCTCTTTTGCAAGCGGCAGTTATCAGCCTTCAGGCCAAGGTGCAAAGAGAATCCTGCTTTAAACGGCGACTGTCCACAGTCGCGAGCATTTACGTGTCTTGCCGCTGTAAATTTAGAGCCACAAGATAGATTTCAGGGCTACCTTTGCGGGAACTCTCCGGTTTGGCGTGTTGAACCTTTTGAAAATTATGTTTCAATCGGTTCAATAGGACATTTTCCGCCCCCCCTTGAAATACCTTGGTCACAAAATGTCCGCCCGGACGCAAAGTCTGCATCGCAAAATCAGCAGCGGCTTCCACTAGGGCCACCGTTTTCAAATGATCCGTTTGTCGATGCCCCGTTGTATTTGCCGCTAAATCAGACATCACAAGGTCCGGGGCAGCTCCAAGTAAAGTCTTGATGCGGGCGGGGGCGCGTTCATCCATAAAATCAAATTCAATCAAATCTGCGCCTGCAATGGGATCAACGGGCAGCAAGTCTATTCCGACCACACGATCCGCGCCGCGTTTCATCGCAATCTGTACCCACCCTCCGGGCGCGCAACCCAAATCGACCACCAAAGAACCGGGCTTTAAAAGACTAAACTTGTCATCCAGCTCCTCCAATTTAAATGCGGCGCGGGAGCGATAACCTTTTTCTTTAGCCCGACGCACATAGGGGTCATTAATCTGCCGCTCGATCCAAAGTTTTGAAGAAATTTTTCGACCGCTCGCCGTGCGAACTTTTTCATGCAGCATGCGGGTTGCATCGTCTTGTTCGGGCTTAGCGGTCACACGAGAGCGTTTGGTACCTTCTGTTTTCGACCCTGTCATTTTACTGCGGGCCGGCCGTTTTCTATGGTGAGGAGGTTTACGGGCCATCAGACACATCCAATTCGTCGGCTGGACCTGTAGGGACGTCGGCTTTCGCCGCCTTTAAGGCTTTTGGCTTCTGCCCTTTTTGCATGAGGCCGATTAATATACCTTCGCGCAAACCTCTATCGGCCACGCGAATCATCTTTGACGGCCACATTTCACACAACACGTCCGTAATTGCGCAACCCGCAACAAGTAAATTTGCACGATCTTTTCCAATACATGGCTCTTTTGCCCGGTCTTCAAATGACCGGGACCCCATATCGCGCGCGACGCTGATTGCGTCAGCAGATCGGAACCAAAGCCCATCAACTTTTGCCCGTTGATAATATGGAAGTTTGAGATGTATTCCCGCCAATGAGGTTATGGTTCCGGACGTTCCAATCAAATGCCCTCGCCCCTGTTGAAACAGATTTGTGAACCGAGTTTCACACCCTTGCTCTTTTATTTTTTCGCGAACAACATCTCTCAACCGGTCGTACCAAACTGTTTTATCGTCAATTTCGGGAACAAGTTCGGATAGTGTCACAACACCGATTGGTAAGGATGCCCACGCGCTAATAGGTGGACGGTGAAGCCTGTGATTGGCCTGATCATCTCTTAGTTTCCTAACATCGACCCATGAGAGCTCTGTTGAGCCTCCCCCAATGTCGATAACCAGAGACACATCTTTGGTAGGATCAACCAGATTGACGCAGCCCATTACGGCTAAACGGCTTTCCACACGCGGGCTGATCACCTCTAAGGAGATGCCCGTTTCATCCTTAACCCGTTTTAGGAATTCTTCGCCGTTGCTGGCGCGTCGGCAGGCTTCCGTCGCGACGCAGCGCCAACGTTTGACCCGTTTGGCCTTCATCTTTGACGCGCAAACCGCAATCGCTTCCACCGCCGCGTCCATACTTTGCTCGCTGAGCCTATCGGTCGCGGCCAAACCCTGGCCCAGTCTGACTACCCGACTATAGCTGTCAATAATGCGGAAACTCTCACCGGCATCCCTGGCAATCAGTAATCTGCAATTGTTAGTACCAAGGTCCACAGCAGCAAAGGTCTGGGAAGACTTGCCGCTTGAGCGACCGCCCCTCCCGCTACCGCGTTTATGTCTTGGCCGTCTCCGCGGACTTCGCCCAATTGGCGCAGCCTGTTCGGAGCCGGCGTTTTGCGCATCCGGCATGGCTTGTCTCTCTTTTGGCTGGGGTCGCAAAAATTCGCGCGCGCGCACAGCTTCGTCCCGACCCTAGTAGGCCAGAATTAGCCCTGTCGTAAAGCGCTTTATAGAATTGGTTATATCAGTGGATATCGATATGATCTGAAAATTGTGCCCAATCCGGCTCGGGCTGCAAATCAATCATGGCCTCATGCTGAGAAAGATAGACGTTACCACTCAGTTTCTCAAGAAAATCAGACCGATAAAGCCTCTCTCGTACGACCGACTGCATGGAGGACAAATGCAGACGGATTTTCAGCGCCCTTAAGCGGCGATTGATTTCCACTAAACTGGACAAAGCACTCGCATCAATATGGCTGACACCCGTGCACATGAGGATAAGATCGGTCATTTCGGGATACTCCGACACAATTGTCGCGACGCGATCTTCCAGATATCGTGCATTTGCATAATACAGGCTATCATCAATGCGCAAAATTTTAACTGTCTCAATGGTCTCAACGTTGAACTTGTCTGCATCCCTATAATGTTCGGTTCCCCTGAATCGACCAACCAAAGGCATGTGGGGTGTGAGGCTCATTCTGATGTGCAAAACCATCGCCAGCACGACACCTACCAAAACGCCCCACTGAACACCCAGTATTAGTACCGCCAGAAACGTTGCCAGCGCGGTCATTCCATCCGCTCGGGAATAGGTCCACGTCCGCCAAATACTGCCAAAATCGAGCAAGTTCAGACAAGCTACGATGATGAGAGCCGCGAGGACAGATAAAGGCAAACTGTATAAAACAGGTGTCAAAAATAGTGCGGTCAAAGCCATGAATGCCGCAACCATCAATCCCACGAAGGGCGTTTTTCCACCGGCCGTAAAATTCACGGCGGATCGAGACATAGATCCGTTGAGCGGGTAACCGCCCGTCATGCCGGCCACTGCATTGGCCGCACCAACTCCAAGCAATTCTTTATTGGTATCCACGCGCTCACGTCTACGAGACGCAAATTCCTGTGCCGTTGATGTGCTATCGACGAAGGCGACAATCGCGATGACTAACGCGGGGACAAGTAAATTTTCGAAGGCCGGTAAGCCAACATTTGGGATTGAGAACGGCGGTAACCCAGCTGGGATATCTCCTACAATGGCCAGCCCGCCTTTACCGCCTAAGTCCAACCAGGCGCTCACCAAAACAAAAACGGCAATAATCAAAATGGGCGCCATCCGAGAGATCAATTTCGCCCATTTCGCACGCAACCCTGACTTGACTAGCAGATAAGGCAGTAATCGCCGAACGAGAACAAACAGCAGGACCGCAAGCCCCCCCGTCAGAACAGCTAGCGGCTTTACGTTGGGTATTTGCGACACCAGATTATACAGCATGTCGAACGCCGTACGAGAGGTTTCAGGGACCCCTAAGATATGTTTGGTTTGACTCAAAATAATCAGCAGAGCCGCACCCGTTATGTAAGCCGAGACGACAGGCCGAGAAACAAAATTCATGACGAACCCTGCCTTTAAGAGACCTGCGATGATTAACATCCCGCCTGTTAAAATGGCCAATGCGCCGGCGCTGATAATCCGTGTTTCAGCCGGAAGCGTCGCGATACACGCCGCGGTCATCAAAGAAATGACCGCCGTTGGTCCAACATTCAGATAATTAGAGGACCCAAGCAGCGCATAGGCGACCAACGGAAAAATCGAAGCATAAATGCCTAATTGAGGGGGCAGTCCGGCCAGTAAGGCATAGGCTAAACACTGGGGAACGAGAAGAATGGTGACCACAACAGCCGCCATCAAATCATCGGTTAAAACGCCGACTTTATAGCCAGCCATCCAGCCAAATTGGGCCTCAATTGCGCCCTTCACATCCACAGGCAACATCCCTTAGCCAGCCAAATCATTCGGCGGCCGTCTTAGCATATTGTGTCAGCGGCGCTCTGATTTGTTCCAGATTAAAACCTGCA
Source organism: uncultured Caulobacterales bacterium (assembly GCA_937927825.1). GTDB lineage: Bacteria > Pseudomonadota > Alphaproteobacteria > Caulobacterales > Maricaulaceae > Litorimonas. The sequence goes on from CALFWV010000157.1 coordinate 4,309, forward strand.
GATGATAGCGCGTCCATAACGCCGTCCACGCCCATCGTTTTCACATGAGCAAACCCCCAAAGCACGGCGGACCTCATACCAGACGCACAAAAGGCGACTATAGGGCGCGGCGCATTGTCATAGGCCGTAACAGAAGCGTCGATTATACCCGGTGTCAAACCGCCGGACATCGGGATATGAAAATAATCAACGCCCAATGTTTGCGCAGCTTGCTCCAATTCTTCAGACCGAGGTTGAATAGGCGCTTCCATATCCGGCCGGTTGTTGACAAAGCTCATAACGCCCTGTTCCGACAAGACCTGCATTTGCGCGGCCAACAATTGACCTGTTATGAAAACATCTCCGGGAAGTTCTATCACAGCTAAGCTAACTTAGATTTTGCAAGATTAACGATTGCGTCAGCGGTAATCCCAAAATGATTGAATAATTTCGCGCCCGGCGCTGACGCACCAAAGCCTTCCATGCCTACAAATCCGCCATCTCGACCGATTAATCCGTCCCAGCCTGGGCGAATGCCCGCCTCACTCGCAATCTTTGGCAGATCTTTGCCGGACACAGATCGAATATAGTTTTCGTCCTGTTCTAAGAACAAATCCAGACAAGGGATTGAAACGACCCGGGCAGAGATACCTTCAGCTTCAAGGCGTTCAGCCGCTTCGACTGCTAAATGCACTTCGGATCCGGACGCCATCAAAACAATATCATCTGCGCCTTTCCCCGCCCGTAAAACATAGGCCCCGCGCTCTGACATATTCTTTGACGCGTCATCTCGCACAGCTGGAAGCCCCTGACGTGTTAAAGCCATGACGGCGGGCGCTGTCTTGTTCTGCAAGGCCAATTCGTAACATTCAGCCACCTCTAGTGCATCGGCTGGGCGATATGTGTAGCAATTCGGAATGGCACGTAAGCTGGCTAAATGTTCAACGGGTTGATGGGTTGGACCGTCTTCGCCAACACCAATTGAATCATGTGTCGCAACATAAATTGTTCGAATACCCATAAGAGCTGCGAGACGAACCGATGGGCGACAATAATCCATGAAAACCATGAATAAGCCCGAATAAGGGATAACCCCCCCGTGCAAAGCCATGCCGTTCATCGCCGCCGCCATTCCATGTTCGCGAATCCCGTAATTCACATAGCGACCACCATAGGAACCCGCCTGAATTTCTGTGGAGGTTGCAGGCGTTTTGGTTTTATTTGACCCTTCCAAATCGGCAGACCCTGATATTAAGTCACTTAACAGCTCGGTTAAGGGGGCAAGCGCTTTATTAGAGGACACCCGGGTTGCCATGGATGGTTTCTCGGCTGCCACGGTATTTTTATAAATTTGGAATTTTTCTATCCAATCCGCGTCTAGCTCACCCGCCATTGCCCTGTGGAAGTCTTCGCCTTTTGGGCTGGCCTCAACTCGCTTGACCCATTCCGCATGAGCTTCCGCACCGGCTGCCGCAGGTCTCGCCCATTCAGCATAGACCGCCTCCGGTATTTCAAACGGGGGATGGTCCCAGCCACGAGCTTTGCGCGTACCGGCAATTTCCTCATCGCCTAAGGGGGACCCATGAGCCTTGTTCAAGCCCGCTTTGGTCGGCGCACCCTTCCCGATAGTCGTTTTACATGCAATCAATGTCGGCTTGTCCGACGCTTTCGCTTTTCGGAGTGCATCTGCAACCGCGTCGCGGTCGTGACCGTCGATGGCAATCGTGTTCCAGTTGGACGCTTTGAATCGTGCAATTTGATCAGTTGAGCTCGACAGAGAGACCGGACCGTCAATCGTTATATTATTATCGTCCCATAGAACAATCAGCCGATTAAGTCCCAAGTGACCCGCAAGGCCGATGGCTTCCTGGCTAATTCCTTCCATCAGACACCCATCTCCCGCAATCACATATGTATGGTGATCGACTATCTCGTCACCAAACCGCGCGTTAAGGTGCCTTTCCGCAAGCGCAAACCCGACCGCGTTCGCAATCCCTTGGCCCAGCGGACCTGTTGTTGTTTCAACACCGGGAACATGGCCATATTCGGGATGACCCGCCGTGATGGACCCCAGTTGTCGAAAATTCTTTATTTGCTCCATTGTCACCGCCTCATAACCCGTGAGGTGCAAGAGGCTGTATATCAGCATCGACCCATGTCCCGCAGATAGAATAAATCTATCCCGATCTGCCCAGTCAGGGGCTTTCGGGTCAAATTTCAAAAATTGGGAAAACAAAACAGTGGCGGCATCAGCCATGCCCATTGGCATTCCGGGGTGACCAGAGTTGGCACGTTGAACGGCATCCATTGAAAGAGCCGCAATCGCGTTGGACATATCGCGGTGCTGTTCAGCGGTGAAGGATAATTTGCTCATGGCTATTCCGGCGTGTTGGGGCGACGACTCGCATTTTAATTTTTGAGCCTCGCTATGCCACAAAGTTTAGCCCGTCACTAGCCAAGCGAATCGGCTGTCCACAGGTCGTCCCTGTGAAAGTTCATTTTATTTTGCGCACAGTTTCGTGAAGCCTCGAAAAGCGGTAGATTTTGCGACAGCGCTGCGGCAAACACACCTCAACAAGCACGCGAGATTGATTATGATGAAAGCCCGCACTGTCCTCGACCTCATCGGGAACACCCCTCTTCTTTATCTGAAGGACGCCTCAGAGATGACGGGGTGCGAGATTTATGGGAAGGCCGAATTTTTAAATCCCGGTCAATCGGTAAAAGATCGCGCCGCTCTGTCTATCATTCGGGCTGCCGAAAAATCCGGAGCATTGAAACCCGGTGGAATTGTGGTCGAAGGCACAGCCGGCAATACGGGCATCGGGTTAGCGATGGTCTGTTCTGCTCTTGGCTATCGTTGCAAGATTGTGATGCCTCGTACGCAAAGCCAAGAAAAAAAGGACTCGGTCAAACTGCTCGGCGCAGAGTTGATTGAAGTCGACGCAAAGCCATATTCTGATCCGGGCAATTATATTCACGTATCTAAGCGTCTGGCGGAAGAGTTGAATGAAACTTGCCCGAATGCCGCTGTCTGGGCGAACCAGTTCGACAATACGGCCAATCGCGATGCTCATATTCAAACAACGGGACCTGAGATTTGGGAACAAACCGAAGGCAAAGTTGACGGTTTCATTTGCGCAGTTGGCTCTGGCGGAACTTTGGGCGGTGTTTCCATGTTCCTCAAAGCCAAAAACCCAAATATTCAAATTGGGCTCGCCGATCCCTTTGGCTCTAAAATGTTTGCCTATTACGAACGGGGTGAATTGGAAAGCACAGGCAACTCTATCACAGAAGGTATTGGCCAAGGGCGCATAACGGCAAACCTCCAAGACGTAATTGTCGACAGGCAATATCAAATTTCCGACACCGACGCGCTACAGGTGATATTTGAACTGAACCAATTAGAGGGCATTTGCCTCGGCGGATCCTCCGGCATTAATGTCGCGGGGGCCATTCAAATGGCGCGCGATATGGGACCGGGACATACGCTTGTGACTATCCTTTGTGATTACGGACAGCGTTACCAATCAAAGGTCTATAATCCTGAGTTCCTGAGAGAACGAAATCTTCCTGTTCCAAACTGGCTTTGCTAACCGCATGAAAAACGACATCGAGCTCGCGACGAAATTCTCCCACATGGGGCGCCCCCCAGCGGGTCTGGGGACCGCTGTTAGCCATCCGGTCACACGCGCCTCAACACTTCTTTTCGAAAAGGCCGAAGACCTTTACCGAAATGACATTCGCGGATACGGGCGGCATGGTACGGTTGTTCACGATGCGCTTGCCGAATTATTCACAGAATTGGAGGGCGGTGTCGGCACCCTTCTCTACCCCTCGGGGGTGGCAGCGCTGACGGGCCCAATTTTATCTGTTGTTAAACCGGGAGATCACATTCTACTCACGGACTCCGCCTACGGTCCAACTCGGTATTTTTGTCAAACGTTTCTCAAACACATGGGCGTCGAAACAACCTTATTCGCCCCTGATATCGGCGCGGACATTGCGGATCTAATAAAAGAAACAACGTCCCTCATTCTTCTGGAAAGCCCCGGCTCGTTGACGTTTGAAATCCACGACATTCCCGCAATTGTCAAAGCGGCGAAAGCCAGAGACGTCACAACCTTGATCGACAACACCTGGTCGGCGGGAATTTCACTGTCTCCCCTTCAAATGGGCGTCGACATTTCTGTTCACGCTGCGACTAAATATTTTGGGGGCCATAGCGATGTTATGTATGGCGCTGCCGTCTTTGCAAACCAGAGTCATCTTAAAAAAGCCCGGAATACGGCAAAGCAACTCGGCAATGCAAGTTCGCCAGACGACGCCTATCAGATTTTGCGAGGGTTTAGATCCGTTATACCTCGCTTTCGGCAGCAGGAAGCGACGGCTCTGGCTTTGGCGGAATGGTTGATGACAAAGCGCGAAGTCCAACAAGTGCTTCATCCTGCTGTTAAGGACCACCCCGATCATGCGCTTTGGAAACGGGACTTTACGGGCGGCGGCTGTTTATTCTCTGTTGTGCTCCAACCTTTGTCGGAGGACGATGTTTTGAAATTTATCGATAGGTTACAGCTCTTCGGAATCGGCTATTCCTATGGCGGCTTTGAGAGCCTAGCCATTCATTGCGACCCCCAATTGCGACGACACTGTGCAAATGACCTGCCGGGCCCCTTAGTGCGCTTTGCTTGCGGGTTAGAATCCATGAGTGACCTTAAATTAGATATAGAACAAGCACTTGCGGCTGTTTTTTAAATTCACAAACGTTGTTTTTTTCAGCTTGATGCTCTGGGGCGCGATTGCCCTCGGGTCTTGCGCCCCGGCACGGACTATCTTGCAGCAAGCCGACCTAACGCCAGATATCTACGCCCCCGCAAAACTCGACAACATAGGCGCAAGCTTTAATGCACTCGAATCTGCCATTTACGGTAAATTTCAATTGCCATCAGTTTTTGAACTCAAAACCTCAAAAATCCTGACACAAGACTGGCTCAACGGCAAAGCCACTGTTGAACAGCGCATTTACGCGGTGTCTCATGGCCAGTCGCCACAGGCGTTCGAAATCATATTCGTCACACCGACGCTCCAACCGGATGCGCCGCTCATAATTTCCCAGAACTTTTCTGCCAATGAGAGCGTCATTGCGTGGGATGGATACTCGCCCTTGTCTGAAGAGAAAACGAGTCTGGGCGCGTTGGGTTCAATTTTCACATATTTTTTTGGACGCCACATTGTGACACCGCCTTTGGAAGACATCATCGATAGCGGTTATGGATTTGTAGCAATGCATCCGCCGGATTATTTAGCCGATAAAGCGAACATCGGAACGTCGCAGCTCGAAGCTCTCTTTGGACGGTCTGTCAATCGGCCCGGTGCGTTATCAGTCTGGGCCTCCCTCACGACAGCCCTGGCAGACACGTTAAAAGCGGAGACCCCACAGCGTCCCATTATAGCACTCGGCCATTCAAGATATGGGAAAACGGCTTTGCTCGCCGCTGCTTATGGGGAGTCTGTGGATGCGGCTGTTGCGCATCAGTCCGGGACGGCGGGCAGCTCTTTAATGCGAGATGAAACAGGCGAAACTATCAAAAACCTTGTCGAGAGTTATCCGCATTGGCTTACCCCATCCGCGAAACACTTTTCCGAAAATCCGCGCGGGCTTCCAACGGACGCTCACGCTCTCCTCGCCTTTATCGCCCCAAAACCGATATTCTTGGGAAATGCGCGACGTGATGTCTGGTCGGACCCGGAAGGGGCATTCCAGGCTGCAAAATGGGCGTCAAACAACACGTCTCAGATCTTCTCAGCGACCCGTCTCGACGACTTTATTCCGACAGATGATATCGCGTTTTGGACACGCCCCGGCACCCATGGCGTTGTTAAAGAGGATTGGCCAGCCTTCCTTGCTTTCATGGATGCACATTTCGATTAGGTCGAATTTTTTCGCCAAACCCCTTACATTTCGGTAATACGACCCCCATGTCTGAATCATAAGAAAGCGGAAGTGCCATTTAATCCGCTCGTGAGATATAGTTTTGGGAGACGAACATGGGACCATTAATTGCCCGTACATTTATACTTGGTCTGATATGTTTTGGGCCCGTCGCCTTTGTCCTGTTAAAATACAAAACCTTTCGAAAAGAGCACTTCAAAATAGCCATTCTGCTTTCGGCGGCAGCCACACTCGTGTTCTGCTTTTTGATGTTCATTATGTTTTTGGAGGGACAATAATATGAAAAACACACTGACTCTTGCACTCACAGCGCTCACTTTGACAGCGTGTGGTGCCATTCAAACCGGCGAAGTTGGCGTTAGAACAACCTTTACAGGGAAAGTCGTCCAGCAAGAAATCGGACAGGGCTTTTACACACATTTGACGTCAGATGTCCGCGAATTCTCGACAAAAGAGATTGCAATTGAGCTCTTTAATATGCAGCCGAAAGCGGGAGATAATCTCACGCTCGATGATCTGGATATAGAGGTTTATTATACGATTAACCCATCCTCCGTCGTCGACATGCATATTAAATACGCCAATAGGCACGAGCGATCGAGTACGGGGTCATACCTCCCCGTCTATAACTTGGTAAAAAGTTTTGCGCGAGAGGCTGTCTACGGAACAGTATCAGAATATGACAGCTTGGTCGTTCACCAAGAACGAGACAAAATTCGTTTGCAAGTAAAACAGCGGACTCAAGAAGCCTTGGACGCGACCGACCCCGGTGTTTTCCAAATCCAGAAAGTCGTTATTCGGGATGTAAAGACCGACCCGACCATTGAAGACTCCATCAAGCTCGCCGTTGCGAGAAACAAGGAATTGGAGGCAAAGAAAATTGAACTCCAAATCGCGCGAGAACAGGTCTTGATTAACGAGGCGCTGACCTTATCGCTAACACCCGAAATCCTTGAACAAAAACGTCTCGAGGTTATCGAAAGCGCCTGTAAGGCAGGTACCTGCATCCTCTCAATGGGTGACAACGGAAGCGTTCAGCCCGTTTTGAACGTCAAATAAGCCTTAAGAGATTTCGCTAAATTGAAGAGTGGCAGACCCATCAGGACTCGAACCTGAAACCTGCCGCTTAGAAGGCGGCTGCTCTATCCAGTTGAGCTATAGGTCCCCAATTTTACCCTAATGCGTCCAGGGCAGCTTCCGATCATAGTCAAAATTTTCAGAATAGGATCTGGAAATTCGTTTTGACTTCGGGCGATCAATCACTCTGTACGGAATATTATTCGCTTTTGCATATGAAACCGCAGCCTCTTTAGACTCAAACTTCATTTCAAGTTGAGTGCGCGTATCTGAATTGCGAGTATTTCCTGTAAGCGCATCAATGACACGAGGATGCGTGGATTGAAAGTCTAGCATCCAAACTCCGGCGTTCGCTCGTCCGGAGGTCATGGCAGAAGGTTCAGATTTATAAATCTTTGCGTACATAAGAGGGCGATAGCGCCGGACAGACCTACCGTCAATCCAACGTTTGCTTAGATGTTCTTATGAAATGCAGAATTTAGCATGGACTTCACGTCAGCTAGGCTACTCGGCTTTGCCGCAACAGCTTTTGCCTGTAATCTTTCTCTCACTTGAGCCGCAAGAGCACTGGGTTGCTGCGCTGCAGCCGGAAGCCTGTGCCCGGCGGGGGGATGTGCAGCAGGCCTCGCTGGGGCGGCTTGATTATTCGCTGTCCTCATTCGTAGGGCGGCACGCGTATCTTGGACCGTTGGCACATGAGCCCGTGTTTCTTTTGGCTTGCCATCGGGGTATAAGCTCCGGGCTCGCCATCGATCGAAGACTTTGCTCATCAATTCCGGCGTGGCCATGTCGCGTTTCCAGAGGTCTGTAAATTGCGCGCTAGAACTATGCGGACGATATTCTGCCGGAAGCGTATTCAATATAACGCGCATAGGAAGGTTGACCGACTCACCAAAGACCATGGTTTCGGCGGTACCCAATGACGGCAAGAATGAAAGCAGTTCTGCAGCGCCGTCAGGCACGGCTGCTCTCACAAAATTTTGGTCGACCTCATTAGAGAGACGCATCGAAAATATCGTCGAACATTGTGACAGCGTTGAAGGCTCTAGTTCTGAAGGACGTTGAGACACAATCGCAAGCGAAACGCCATATTTCCGGCCTTCCTTCGCAATCCGGCCAATAATTTTGCGGGTAGAATGAAAACCAAGATTCTTATCACGCGGAATATATCTATGCGCCTCTTCACACACCAAAAGAATGGGGAGTTGACGTTCTGACCACGTTGCCAGCTCAAAAGCGAGGCGGCTCACGACGGAGACGACAATGTTTAGGGCTTCTGATGGAATTCCGGAAAAATCGAGGCATGAGATTGGCTTGCCATTGACGGGTAAACGGAAAATCCGGCCGACAATTTCCTCTATCGGGCGCGGTGATGCCTGATTTTTGAACACGAATTGATATCTCGGATCGGCGATGAGGGTCGCGATGCGCCGGGCAAGGCGCTTGTAGGGCGCCAAATTATTGGCATTGTCCAACTTGCCCATTTCATGGTCCACAAGCTTAGCCACGTCGCGAATGCGATAAGGGACAGGGCTATCCAGAGTAATATGGGTTGAGCGATGAAGCTCTGCTTCAATATCATCCAGTTTGACTTGGGTACTCAGCGTCCCGTTTTTGACAGAGCGATCATACAAGCGCTTCGCCTTTAACAATAGATCATGGAGAATTTCCGTCTCTTCGCGCGCCTGATCTTCAATATCGGAGCACAGAAGTTCGCAGGTCTCGACAAAATCGAAAATCCAGAGCGGCAGATCAAGAGACTCCTGATCGATAACTTCGGCGCGGTTACCGAAACTCTTTGAGTATTCGTTATGAGGATCGAACAAGACGACGTGCCCCATCGGATTTTCTTTTAAGATTGCTTGAAGAACAAGCGCAACGGTACAGGATTTACCGGAGCCCGTCGAGCCGATAATCGCGAAATGCTTTGAGAGTAAATCGTCAATCCGCACTTTGGCGACAATGGAATTATCCTGCTGCAAACGGCCCACTTCGATACACGACTCATTTTCGCGGTTAAAAATGAGCGTCAGCTCATCGGGAGACATGTTGTAGACGGCCTCGCCCAAAACTGGAAAAGAGCGAACCCCGCGAAAGAATTTAGTTTCTCGTGTTGTGTCATTCGTCGTGATTTCACCCATGATGTTCAGCTGCGCCAAACAACCATCAGACATGCCCTCTTCATCTTCCGACCCAATTTTCAAGGACCCCACCATTGCAACAACAATGGATTTGCTGGTGACGATTTTGAGAATCGTACCGATTTGCGCCAATTGAAGTTGATTATTCCGGATAACTGATTTGTTAATCGAAATCACAGCCATCGCAGATCCGACGTTCCTGATTCGGCCAATCTCAATCTGTTTGAAGGCCTGAGCGCGCCCGATGGACGCAACATTCGTAGTGTTTTCAGCAACAGTCATATTAAATCTTCCCAAGGTCGAGAAGATGCTTAGCGCGAATGGCTTATCAAAGCCTTACAATCGGCGTAAATTGGGAAAATCCGTGGTCGGGGCGGCAAGATTCGAACTTGCGACCCTCTGTTCCCAAAACAGATGCGCTACCAGGCTGCGCTACGCCCCGAACACGGTGGAGCGCTACTTACCGCGACCACCCTAAAAGGCAAGTGAAGAAATTGAAGAAAGTCAGTTGCCGAAGAAGGGATGCTTGACGGTATCGCCCGGACGGATACCGCGCGCCTTAGCTTCACCCCCTTTTAACTCAACAACACCCGCAACCACCGCCTCGGATGATGCGCTACGCAGAGTATAGGGCCGGTGAGAATGTTCAATCTTCAAAATCTTACCATTTGAACGCACAAAAAGGATATCTAGCGGGATGGACGTGTTTTTCATCCAAATCGTTGCCACTTTTGGCTCATCAAATTCGAAAATCATACCAGAGTCTCCATCCATGGATTCGCGAAACATCATGCCACGTGCCTGTTGGTCGAGTGTTTTGGCTTCCTCCACCATGAACTCATGCATACCGTCCGCCGTTTCAATTGTCAGCGGCCTAGGATCGCCAAAATCAACCACGTCATTTTTAGACGTTTGTGCAAACACAGGGGACGCCAGAAGTGCGAACCCTATCGACAAGGAGAATAATATTTTCATGCGCACGCCATACAGTCTCAAGGCGCCGGATGTAAATTGAAAATCAGGTGAGAATACAGCAACCGACCAGCATTTTCCGCTGATCTACCTGATTGGCAGTCCCTAGGGGAATCGAACCCCTCTTTCCAGGTTGAAAACCTGGCGTCCTAACCGATAGACGAAGGGACCGCATCAGTCAGTGTGGGGCGCGCTATATCTTTGGTTTTCAAAGCTTGCAAGTGGCTTTCGTACAAAACTTCAGTCAGAAACAGGTGCGAGGTCTTGCAAGTGGAAATCTATACGGGTTCGGCCCTGCCAAACATTGGGTTTTAGCTGCCCAAGCGCGTGAAATCGTTGAGACCCCGCCATAAGCAAGGGCTCGTCCAGTCCTGATTCGCCTGCCCTGAAGCAAATGCCGCTTAGGGACCGACCGTCGGCATCTGAGAGTGTAAAACGGACATGGTCACCCTTTGTACGCTTTGCAAAAGAAACCGTTAGGTCTGAAAAGGCAAAAACGGGTTGCGGGTTACCTGCACCATAAGGCCCCACAGTCTCAACAATCTGCATCAATTCCTCATTCACGGCCGAAAGAGACAAAACGAAATCCAATTTAGTTGAATCTTTCTGCAAGGCGATGGCGACATCTTCGGACAACCTATCACGCAAAAATACCCGAAACGCATCAATTTTATCCGGGCTCATCGTCAGTCCGCCCGCCATTTCATGCCCGCCACCCGACAAAAGGAACCCTTCTGCTTTCGCTGCCGACAGGGCCCCGCCCAGATCGACGCCGGAGATGGAGCGGCCTGACCCTTTCGCGACAGGTGGTACGGCATCAGGGTCAATCCCAATAACAATTGCAGGCCGTCGGAATCGATCTTTCAATCGCCCTGCCACAATTCCGATTATACCGGGATGCCAATCCTGCATCGCCACAATGATAACGGGCTCGTCAGCTTGTCGCTGCGCGGCTTCAAGCGCTTCAGTCAAAATTTTATCTTGCATCTTGCGACGCTCTTGATTGACGCGATCAAGCTCCGCTGCGTGCGCATATGCGGTTTGCGCGTTCTCGGTGGACAGGAGTTCCGCGCCCATATCTGCACGGCCAATCCGGCCACCGGCATTTATCCTGGGGCCAAGAACAAAACCTGCATGGTAAGTCGTGAATGGCGGCTCCGCGCTCGCCACATCAGCAAGCGCCTGTACCCCAATGTTCCGATTCGCCGACAAAACTTTTAGACCTTGGCGCACAATCGCGCGATTAACACCACGCAAAGGTACAACGTCGCAAATCGTTCCGAGCGCCGTCAGTCCAAGCACACTTTTTAAATCAAAGTCAGGAGCCACCCCCCGAATACGAGCTTCTCTTTGCAAAGCAATTAGCAACATAAACGTAACACCAGCCGCCGCCAGATGCCCTTGCCCGGATGTATCATCCTGACGATTTGGATTGACGAGGGCCAGAGCCGGCGGCGGGGTGTGATCCATCAAATGATGATCAACAACGATAACCGGCAGGCCAATCCGGTCTGCATGTTCCAGCGCGACATGGGCCGCGGCCCCGCAATCCAATGTCACCACCAAATCTACGGCTTCAGATTTCAATTGGTCGAATGCCGCCTCTGACGGACCATATCCCTCCTTCACCCTGTCGGGCACATAGAGGCCAAATTCATATCCGGCGGCCCTGCCCCAACGGATAAGTTGCGCGGCAGATGTTCCGCCGTCCACGTCGTAATCCGAAAACAAGGTGATGCGCTTACCCGCGGACATGTGATCGAGGATAAGCTCTGCTGCTTTCTCTACATCTGCTAAATCTGAAGGATTTGGCAAACTATTTCTAAGAGTCGGTTTTAAAAACGTCTCGACGGCCTGAGGATCTACATCCCGGCCGGACAAAAGCGCGGCCTGAAACAAAGGCAATCCGGTATCGGCCGCGTAGTCTTCCAACGTCGCCGGATCATGTCGATAGGTCCATTTACGTCCGCGAATAGAGCGCTCGACGCCTAAGGCTAATCTGTCGTTCATTCCGCCGCGTCAAAGTTAGATTGTAGGACAACTTTCAATTTCCGGGCAGCTTGTCGGATGCGTTGTTCATTTTCAACGAGGGCCATTCGGACATAGCCTTCGCCGTTTTCTCCGAAGCCAACCCCGGGCGAGACAGCCACGCCCGCATCCCTCATGAGGAGTTTGGAGAATTCGACGGAGCCAAGATGCGCAAATTTGGGCGGTAAGGGCGCCCAGGCAAACATAGATGCATCAGGCGTCGGGATATCCCATCCGGCGCGGCCAAAGCTTTCCACTAAGATATCGCGGCGTTTCCGGTAAACAGCGCGGGCCTCATCAATACAGTCTTGCGGCCCATCAAGAGCCGCACAAGCTGCGACTTGGATCGGCGTAAAAGAGCCATAATCCAGATAGGACTTCACCCGCGTCAGCGCCGCGATGAGGCGCCGGTTCCCAACCGCAAACCCCATACGCCACCCCGCCATGGAATAGGTCTTTGAGAGTGAGATGGTTTCAATCGCCATTATCTCTTCGGGATCTATAAATTCAAAAATAGACGGGGGCGGGTCGCCAAAGTAAATCTCAGAATAGGCCAAGTCAGAGAGAATAATAATGTCATGGGCTTTGGCAATCGCGACGATATCGTCATAAAATGCGCGGTTCGCCGTCATGCCCGTTGGATTAGACGGAAAACATACGACAATTGCCATGGGCGGTTTATCCGCCTCAGCCAAAGCCGCTTTCACTCCGGCCAAATATTCCTCTGCCGTAATGGCCGGAATGCCCTGTATCACGGCTCCTGCAATCACGAACCCATAGGCATGGAGCGGATAGGACGGGTCGGGGGCATAGATGACGTCGCCCGGCTCTGTAATCGCTTGGGCCAGATTGGCAAAACCTTCCTTCGACCCCATTGTTGCAATGACTTGGTCCTCCGCATCAAGCGTCACCCCAAATCGCCGATCGTAATAGCGAGAACAGGCTTGGCGTAAGCCTTTGATGCCGCGCGAGGCCGAATAGCCAGTGACGCGAGGCTTTTGTACGGTTTCGATCAATTTATCGATTACATGTTGCGGGGTTGGCAAATCCGGATTGCCGAAGCCAAAATCAATGATATCCTGGCCTTCCGCGCGCAGATGAGCCTTCAGCTTATTCACCTCTGCAAAAACATAGGGCGGAAGAAGCTTAATCCGATAAAATTCATCCGTCGGGATTTCGGGATTGGTCTGCATGGCGGCGGGTCCTAGTTCCGTGGTATACGGCGAGGTTTATAGTCAGGAAAACCCTCAACAGGGCCTGAAGCGGGATCATCTTTTTTATAGGCTTGCGCCTTGGCTTTTAAAGCCTCGAATTCGGCATCTGCCTCCGCTTCGCTTAAATTTTGCTGCGCCAATACCGGGCGTTTCTTTTGCCGTAGGGCCTGCATCGTACGCGCATCGCGGTCCCATTGTTTAGCAGACCGGATGTCGTCAGGCGCCGTCGGCGCATCTTTAACACGGGGAAATTCTTTCGATATATTTGCCGCATCCTCACTGAACTCGGGGGATTTGAGAATATCGATTTTCGGCATCCTGACCGTTTGGCAAGCGGTCACCATCAAAAAGGCCGCCGCACACCCTATCAATTTATGACTCTGAAGCTGGTTTATCATACGGTCTGTATGCGGCAAAACATGAGGGGGGTCATCCTAATTATCGCTCATAATTCAGTGCGACGTTACGGGAACACGCCGACATGGTTTAGGCCAAGAGATTCGTCCCAGCCCTGAGTGACATTATAATTTTGAATCGCTTGTCCTGAACTGCCTTTTGTCAGGTTATCAATGATCGAGACAATAACAGCTGAATTTGGCGTGCGATCCGGGAAAATGCCAATCTGGCAATGATTGCTGCCTCTCACATGGCGAGTCTGAGGAACTTGTCCCTCCGCTAAGAGGTGAACAAAACGCTCAGCCCCATAGGACGCCGCATAATGTGCTCGCAAATCCGAAACGCTGGCGCCTTCTGTAAGCGTGACATGGCAGGTGGCAATCATCCCCCGATTCATCGGCAGAAGGTGGGGCGTAAACCTGACCTTCACGGATTTATCGGCGAAGTCCTTGACTGCCTGATCCATTTCAGGCGCGTGACGGTGCGTTCCGATGGCATAGGCCTGCGCGCCGTCCGTCGTTTCAGAGTAGGCAAAGGCCAAACTGGCTTTCCGTCCCGCGCCCGTGACCCCCGATTTCGCATCAATGATGATGTGAGCCGGATCAATCAAACCCGCCGCCAGACCGGGCAGTAGCGCCAACATGGAACAGGTTGGGTAACATCCCGGGCAAGCCACCAGTTTCGCACCCGGTAACAAATCTCGCGAAAACTCAGTCAGACCATAAACGCGTCCGGCTAAAAGCTCGGAAAACGCATGGGGTCGTCCGTAAGTTCGCGCATAGAGCTCAGGGTCCGACAAGCGAAAGTCTGCAGACAAATCAATCACGGTTTCAACCCGGTCAAGAATTTTCGCAATTGTCTCTTGGCTGGCGCCATGAGGCAAACATGCAAAGACAACATCGATGTCGTCCCAGTTCACCTCCTCCAATGTCGTGAGTGCGGGCAGAGCCTGACCCGCAAAATTACGGAAGACATCGGCATAATCCTCACCTGCGCGGCTATAGGCGGTCATGGCTTTTAGATTAAGGTGAGGATGTCCTAAAATCAGGCGAACGGCCTCCGCACCCGTATAACCTGAAGCCCCAAGTACAGCTGCATTTTTCATACCCTATTCTCCCAACAAAAAAGGCGCCTCGGTGACCCGAAGCGCCTTGAACTATAAACCCTAAATGGGTTGAAAAGCTTAACGCTTGGAGAACTGGAAGCTCTTACGCGCCTTGGCTCGGCCGTATTTCTTACGTTCCACAACACGTGAGTCGCGTGTGATGAACCCAGCAGCCTTCAATGGGCCGCGCAAAATCGGCTCATAATATGTCAGCGCTTTTGTAATGCCGTGACGAACCGCACCGGCTTGGCCGGACAACCCGCCGCCTTTGACCGTGGCCATAACGTCGTATGAGTCCACGCGGTCAGCAACTTGGAAAGCCTGCGCAATGATGAGGCGCAGAACAGGACGCGCGAAGTAAACTTCTTGATCACGGCCATTGATGACGATTTTGCCGTTACCCGGCTTAATCCAAACGCGAGCAATGGAGTTCTTCCGTTTACCGGTCGCATAAGAGCGGCCATGCTCGTCAATTTTCGGATCGGGCAAAGTCGCCGGGTCGATTGCGACGGCTTCAGTTCCACCCGCGACGACGGTGCCGTCGACAACGTTTTTGAGGTCCGAAAGGGACTGTGCAGTATTTGTATCAGACATGTTCTAACCCCGCTTCACGTTCTTTTCAGACATTGATTTGAAATCAATGACTTCAGGACTTTGAGCTGTGTGCTCGTGCTCTGACCCAGCGTAGACGCGAAGGTTCGACAGTTGTTTGCGAGCCAATGGGCTTTCCTTTGGCAGCATACGCTGAACAGCTTTGCGCATGACGCGGTCCGGAAAACGGCCGTCGAGAATTTTTCCCGCTGTCGTTTCTTTGATACCGCCTACATAGCCGGTATGACGATAATAGATTTTGTCTGCGCGCTTCTTGCCTGTAAAATGGACTTTGTCAGCGTTGATAATGATGACATTATCGCCGCAATCAATGTGAGGCGTGTAGTCGGGGCGATGCTTTCCGCGCAGGCGCATGGCAACAAAAGTTGCAAGACGGCCAACGACAGCATCTTCCGCGTCGATGAGAATCCATTTTTTCTCAACATCAGCGGTTTTCAGAAACTTTGTCGTTTTCATGATAAACCTTGAAAATAGGGAAGCCGGCCAAATTAGCCCGCTTTGCGATGGCGCTACCTACGCAAGGTAACATTTGTCGTCAACCTCAATTTTCAGAGACCTTTGTCAAAAAAATTATATAAAACAATATCTTAAAAAACAGGTATTATTTTACCGTATTATAATGGCGCGACTTCCACACCAACCCCAATGCGATTAAGAAAACGAATATTGATGAGAATTGATGGATAAGCGCAAGTTTGATATGAAAGGCGTCATTCGCAGATCCGGTTAGCAGTGTCCAAACGCCCAGAACGACCTGCCAGAGTAGAATAATCATAAACATGGAGGTAATTCCCCGCAAATGACTAACCCTCCGCGCCTTTATCCAGACCCACAAACCGACGGCCAAAATGATATAGGCCAGCATGCGGTGATTAAATTGAATGGCCGCCGTGTTCTCAAAGATATTTCGCCAAAGCGGGCTTTGAATAAAATAACCTGACGGAACGAAGTCCCCGTCCATGAGAGGCCA
>CALFWV010000158.1 GCA_937927825.1 uncultured Caulobacterales bacterium
CAGAATTCATTGCGGATGAAGAAGGGTTTTTCGATACAGCTGAGAGCAAATTGGCTTGGCTTGACTACAGACTAATTCGAGCGATGCGGATTATTTTAGATGTTAAGAGAATGCAGGCCGAGACCACATATAGTGATCTAAAGGACACCTGGGATCAACGCATGCCGGAGCGGCTGAAACATCGCTTCGACCGTGAATTAAATAGGCTTGCAAAATCAAACCATCAGCATTTGAGTTATGTCCTAGGACACCAAGCGATTTTGCGGACAAAAACAAAACTGCGGCTGGAATTGGGTGACCGATTTGATGAAAGAGCATTCCACGACGCTATCTTGCGGTTAAATCATCAATATCCAAACGTGCTGTATGAAACCACAAAAATTGCAATGGAGTCACCGGAATTACGACTAGATTTAGACCCCGTTTCAGACAGATAACTCAACGGGTACAATCAACCCACCATCACCCCAAACGCGCACACAACCCAATCAACATCTCGCTCAATTCAGTATGGACATCTTCTTGCAGGAAATGTCCGCCGCTTTTGAGTATGGCGTGAGGTTGACCCTTTGCGCCCGGCACTAATTTCTGGAAGATTTTCTCGCCGCCCTTCGTGACAGGGTCCTGATCGGAAAACCCGGTCAGGAATGGCTTGGTCCATGTTTTCAAGACCTTCCACGCCTGAACATTTTCGGCCACGCCAGCCATAGCAGGGTCCGTTGGGACGAGTGCAGGGAAAATCCGCGCGCCCGCTTTATATGTTTCATCCGGATATGGCGCGTCATAGGCGGCGACTTCTGCATCGGACAAAGTTCTTACCGTCGCGCCTTGCAGAATATTTCCTATCGGGAAAACGGGAACAGTCTGCGAAAATTTTTGCCATTTCAAAAAGGCGTCTGACGGCGTGCCTTTGCCAATCGGCAGGCCTGTGTTCCCCGCCATGACGGCGGCAAAGCGGTCCGGATTATCTGCAACCAAACGCAGACCAATCAACCCGCCCCAATCTTGGCAAAACAACACAGCGTCCCGCACGTCCATTTGATCCAGCCATTCCTGCATCCACCGAACATGTCCATTGTAGCTATAATCGCCGAGATCGGTCGGCTTATCCGATTTCCCGAACCCGATGAGGTCCGGCGCAAGAACGCGAAACCCGGCCGCAGATAGGTGTTTTATCATAAACCGATAGAGATAAGACCAACTCGGCTCACCATGCATCAGGATAATCGTTCGGCCATCTCGCGGGCCCGTATCAGCGTAGTGCAATCGAAGTCTTTCGCCGACCTCACAATAGGTCGGGGAGAAATCATACCCCGGTAAATTTTCAAATCGGGCGTCCGGGGTACGAAGGGCTTTCATTTTCTAATCTTTCTGGTGGCTACTTGCGCTGCGCCGCAACAATGTGACCGTCAATTATGGTTTCGCCCAGCAGTTTCATCGCCTCCACGCGGTGCAGGCCCTCTTGCAGGACATAGCGATCTTTACCTGTGCGGACATAAATTGGTTTTTGCAGGCCATTTTCGAGAATGTCCTCGGCCAACTCCATGACCTTTTCCTCGTCCAACGTTTTTTTCCGCGCGGCAGGAACATAAATTTTTTCGATGGGGACGTCGACAATCCGCATGTGAAACTCCGTAAACTATGTTATCACGATAGGCAGAGGCTGGCGCAAAATGCAAATGAGATGACATGACGAATTACGTTTTCCCACCACATGACCCCGTTAGCCTGGCCATAAAAGGGTCAGATTCGAGATTTCCGGTCCGCCGAATATATTGCATTGGCAAAAACTATGCCGACCACGTTAAAGAAATGGGCGGGGACGCTGCGCGGTCCGAACCTATCTTTTTCACAAAGGCCGCCGAGACCATTGTAGAGAGCGGTTCGGACATTCCCTTTCCGCCAAATACGACGAACCTGCATTACGAAGTCGAGTTGGTCGTGGCGATAGGGCCGAATCTGGAAGTCTTTGCTTATGGCGTCGGCATCGACCTGACGCGGCGTGATTTGCAATCCGCGGCCAAGAAAAGAGGCGGGCCTTGGGCACGTGCAAAAAATTTCAATCGCTCTGCCCCCTGCTCCGTCCTAACCTTGGCGGATAGCGTCGATTTGTCGAAGGCCCGCATCGTCTTGCGTAAGAACGGCGATATTGTTCAACACGGCGCTCTGTCGGATATGATTTGGGGCATACCGGAAATTATCGAACGCCTACGCCAAGACATGGATTTACAAGCGGGCGACCTGATTTACACTGGAACACCCGCCGGTGTTGGGCCCGTAAACGTCGGAGATGAGCTTTCTGGCGGCATTGAGGGTTTGCAGCGCATCACAGTTCGGTTTATCTAAAAACGGATTATCACAAACTGGGGTCGTGAAAATGGCAGACGAAACGGGAACAGATTACACCCATGACGACGTTTTATTGCCGCTCGCCATCACGGTCATCATCGACAAAAAAGTCCGCAAACCGGAAATGAATAGCTTTTTCCACCATGCGGAAGGCCTGCTGGACCTATTCGGACTCTCGCCCATGTCCCAAAACGAGCTGCGTGGTTGGTTCAAACGGCAAGAAGAAGAGTTGGAAAAAAAACTCAAAGGCCCGCGCCGCAATACGCTTGTTCTGCGCGCTTTGTCCCGGTTCAAAAAGCAACGGGATGTTGAAGCCGTTTATGACTCAATGGTCTCCATTTCCGTCAGCGACAAAGAATATGTTAAAGCCGAAAGCGAGCTTATCAAATCCGCAGCTGTAATTTGGGGATTCCCTAGGCCGCCGATTAAGGTCGACAGATAAGACTTATCAGACCGCAGGCAGGTTGAAGCGCCTGCTCCGCTTTCCATAAATCAATTTGATTAGCTCTCTTTTTCGAGGGCTTCCATACGGCGTTGATCTTTCTTCCGGTCCGTCTCCAGCAAATATCGTTTCCGAATTCGGATGGACTCAGGGGTCACTTCAACCAACTCGTCATCATTGATATATTCCAGCGCGAGTTCCAGCGTCATGGTGATTGGCGTCACCAAGGTCACAGCTTCATCCGTACCCGACGCCCGCACGTTTGTTAGCTGCTTCCCTTTGAGTGGATTGACGGTCAGGTCGTTATTCCGCGAGTTTTGACCGATAATCATACCTTCATAAACTTCCGTAGCGTGGCCAATAAACATCTCGCCGCGCGCCTGTAAGTTCCAAAGCGCAAAGGCCAAAGCTTTACCCGTCGAGTTGGAAATCAAGACACCCTTTTGACGGCGTCCAATGCGCGCTTTTGTACGCGGTTTGTAAACGTCAAAGTTATGGTAGAGCAGGCCAGACCCGGAGGTCAGTGTCATAAACTCAGACCGGAACCCAATAATGCCCCGTGTTGGAATATCGTAATCCAAACGCACGCGGCCATTTCCGTCCGGCACCATATCTTGCAAGTTACCTTTACGCTCGCCCAATTTTTCCATCACGGCCCCTTGGTGATCGGCTTCGACGTCAACGGTGAGCTTTTCATACGGCTCGCACATCACGCCGTCGATTTCCTTATTCACGACTTGCGGACGGGAAATGGCGAGCTCAAACCCTTCGCGGCGCATATTCTCGATCAGGATAGACAGATGCAATTCACCCCGGCCGGAGACGCGAAATTTATCGGCGTCTTCGAGTTGTTCAACACGTAGGGCGACGTTGGAAATCAGCTCCTTATCCAGGCGGTCTTTGAGGTTCCGCGACGTCACGAATTTACCCTCACGGCCCGCAAATGGCGAGTCGTTGACTTGGAACGTCATGGAGATTGTCGGCTCATCAACAGAGAGCGGCGGCAACAGGTCGACATGTTCCGGATCGCAAATCATGTCTGAAATGCCGAGCTTATCGATACCGGTGAAACAGCAAATGTCGCCGGCAGAGACGCTATCCATTTTCACGCGGTCCAGACCCATAAATCCATAGAGATCGACAATACGGCCTTTACGTTCCTTACCGTCAGGCGACGCAATCACAACGTTTTGCTTGGCGTTTAAGGTTCCGCGGACAACGCGGCCAATACCGATGACGCCTGTATAGGTACTGTAATCCAGCGCTGAGACTTGGAGCTGCAACGGCGCATCAGGGTCTACATTCGGAACGGGCGCATTTTTAACGATGCTCTCAAAGAGCGGCGTCATATCCGTGCCCGCTTCATCAGCTTCATCAGAGGCCCAACCATTTAGCGCGGATGCAAAGACAACCGGGAAGTCGAGCTGCTCATCCGTAGCGCCGAGGCGGTCAAACAAATCAAAGGTCTGGTCCACAACCCAATCCGGACGCGCACCAACGCGGTCAATTTTATTGACAACAACGATCGGGCGCAGGCCTTGGGCCAGCGCTTTCTTGGTCACAAAACTGGTTTGCGGCATCGGGCCTTCAACAGCATCGACAAGCAAGACAACGGAATCGACCATGGAGAGCACGCGCTCAACCTCGCCGCCAAAGTCCGCATGGCCCGGTGTATCGACGATATTAATGCGCCAATCCTGCCCGTCCGGGGCTTTCCAGCGGATGGCCGTATTTTTGGCGAGAATGGTAATGCCGCGTTCTTTTTCAATATCGCCGCT
>CALFWV010000159.1 GCA_937927825.1 uncultured Caulobacterales bacterium
AACAACCCAATCCCGCGGCGGCGGCACATCAGCGAGCGCTCCTGCTTGGGGCGTCACCACGGTCGGTTCAGGCTTAATATCAAAAGAGACACAGCCCGACAGAACAAACATAAGAGCTGAAAGCGAGGATGTTGACCAAATATTTTTTGTGATATCGCGGCGTCTTTGCATAACCTGTCCCTAGGACAATATTAGTGAGAGTCAATTAAAAATTATTGAAAAACGATAATAAAATGACCTAAATCACATTATAGCTTTTCCTCAATAAATCTCATGAAACCTTGTACAGAGTTGAGAAAATCATGTCGAATTTCGCTTCTGAGGCAAGAATTCAACGCCGTATTTTCCGAAATACTCTTGTTCTAACCCGGCATTTGCAGATAGGCCCCTAATAATAGCCCTGAAACCAGATTGGACGCTAGCCAGCTGTGCCGTCACCTCGAACACATAAATATTTGAGCCCGGACGTAGCGGTCGTTAGCGGCATCGGCGCGGTCGCATTGGTGACATTGTCTATAATTACTGACGCCGGAATAGAAAAAGCTCTGACGGTTATGCTGCTGGCTGCCGCCGCAATCTGGCTATATGCGCGTACGGCGCGGTCGACGCGTAAAGAGCCAAACCGTAAATCATCCGATCAAGACATTCGTGATATCAAAGGCAAAACCTTGGAAGATATGGCCGAGGCGCTGCCCCGCGCCCTTGTGGCACTCAACCGAAAAGCGGAAGTTATTTATGCCAATAAAGCTGCGTTTTCCATGCTGTCGCCGGACATTATTGGCAAACCGATAGGCGCATATCTGCGCACGTCATCCGTTAGAACCTATATGGATCGGGCGTTTGGCGGGGAAATACCCCCGTCCCTTTCAGTCCATGTCCTGCAGCCGACGGAACGCTATATTGATGTGGATTTCTCTCACGCGATTTCAATTGGGTCTGATGACGACCCTCTATCCGTCGTCTTCGCTGTTTTGGCCGACCGTACCCAATCCCGTGTTGACCGAGAACAGAGGGCGGATTTTCTAGCCAATGCAAGTCATGAGTTGAAAACGCCCATTGCCTCGATGACCGGATTTATTGAGACGCTTCAAGGCCACGCAAAGGACGACCCGGTCGCGCGGGACAAATTTTTGAAAATCATGGCTGAACAGGCCAACCGTATGGAACGCTTGGTCACGGACCTTTTATCACTGCGGCGGATTGAAAGCCGCGAGCATTTAGCCCCGTCCGAAACTGCGGATTTACGAAAAGCCATCGAGGCTGCGCGCGACTCTTTATCCTTATTGGCGCAGGACAAAGACGTCTCTATGTCGATCACGCTCCCGGAAAGCAATACAGCCCCAACCACAGGGAAGACTGACGAATGTATTCAGCTTTTTCTCAATCTCATGGAAAACGGCATTAAGCTCTCTCCCGCAGGATCAACGCTTCACGTGTCCCTCGAGCGGCTGCCGCGTTGGACAGGTCAAGCATTTGACGAACCAATAAGCCATCCGTGGAGTCACAGACGAATCGTTAATCTGGCGCCTTCGGAAAAACCAGCGTGGCGGGTCATAATTTCAGATGCGGGCCCGGGATTTAGGAAAACCCATTTACCCCGTATTGGAGAACGGTTTTACCGCGTTGCCGGAGATTTGCCCGCGCAGGAGAAAGGCACGGGACTGGGACTGGCCATCGTCAAACATATTGTTATGCGGCACCGCGCCGGATTATTCGTTAAAACCGCACATGCGCAGGGAACTGAAAATAAATCTCACGGCACCTCATTTTCCGTTATATTTGCGGCTCGGGACACTGCGCCTCCCCCTGCGTCATAATTTTCCTGCGGCGCTTTAGAATGAGATTTTCATGATACCTTATGTTCTAATCGTCGAAGACGAGACGGCCATCTCGACCCTGTTGGAGTATAATTTACAACAAGAGGGATTCGAAACCGGCTTGGCGGAAGACGGTGATCTTGCCCTTCTGATGGCGGCGGAGCGGGTTCCCGATTTAATTTTACTCGACTGGATGATTCCAAAGCTCTCGGGCGTCGAAGTCTGCCGCCGCCTGCGCCGCCGTGAGGCAACCGCCACGGTTCCAATTATCATGCTATCTGCGCGCGGCGAGGAAGATGACCGCGTGACGGGTCTGGACATTGGGGCGGATGATTATCTGGTGAAGCCCTTTTCCATTCCCGAACTCTTTGCCCGCATTCGAGCGCTCCTGCGCCGTACAGAAGCTAACGTGCTGTCTAACGGCATTTCTGTTGGCGTGCTGGAAATCGATACGAAAGCCCACCGGGTTTCCCGCGCCAAACAAGAGATACACCTCGGCCCGACGGAGTTCCGTTTGTTGGAACATTTCATGCGCCGTCCCGGGCAAGTTTTTTCCCGTGAACAATTATTGGATGCTGTTTGGGGGCATGATGTGTATGTCGAAGCCAGAACTGTAGATGTTCACATCGGCCGTCTTCGCAAAGCTCTCAAAATGGACGCGCGGACAGACCCCATCCGCACGGTCAGATCTGCAGGTTACGCCTTACGTCCGGAAGGTTAGATACAGCGCGTAAACCGCGCGAAAGGCTTGCCCTGCGGCGGGTTGGCGCTTATGGCGCGCGAAACTCCTGACTGGTAAAATTTCATGATCCGCTCAACGCTCACAGCTTTCGCTGAATCCATTTCTGTTCCCAAGCCTAATCGCACCGGACGCCTGACTTTCACGCCCAACCGCGTGAAGGTCGAATTACTGGCAGGATTGACAGTCGCGCTGGCCCTTGTCCCCGAAGCCGTTGCCTTTGCCTTTGTGGCGGGTGTTGAACCTTTGGTCGGATTATATGCAGCCTTTATTGTCGGGCTGATTACGGCGCTTATCGGCGGACGTCCCGGTATGATCTCGGGCGCAACGGGCGCTCTGGCCGTTGTCATGGTCGCGCTGGTTGCCGATCACGGCGTCGAATATCTATTCGCGACGGTTGTCCTGATGGGCATATTACAGATTGGCGCAGGCGTATTTAAGCTCGGAAAATTCATCCGGCTGGTTCCCCATCCCGTGATGCTGGGCTTCGTCAACGGCCTCGCCATTGTTATTGGCATGGCGCAACTCTCGCAGTTTCAGTCCGAACCGCCCGTGCGTATTCCGGGCGAGCATTACGGTCCGTTCCATATCCTAGAGGGCACCTGGCTGACGGGCACGCCGCTATTGTTGATGGTCGGATTGGTTATCCTGACCATGTTCCTCATCTGGGTGACGCCGAAAGTCACCAAAGCGATTCCCGCTCCGCTGATGGGGATTGGGATTGTCACCGCCCTCGTGATTGCGCTGAATCTTGATGTCCAATCCGTGAGTGATTTGGCCTCTATCAAAGGCGGCTTACCTTCCCTGCACATCCCGGCCGTCCCATTGAATTGGGAAACGCTGGAAATCATCTTTCCCTATGCGCTTATTCTCGCCGCAATTGGCTTGATTGAAAGCTTACTGACCCTGAACCTCGTCGGCGAGATCAAGGAAGAGCGCGGTGGCGCGTCTCAGGAATGTGTTGCTCAAGGCCTTGCCAATACCGTCACAGGCTTTTTTGGCGGCATGGGCGGGTGCGCCATGATCGGCCAATCGATGATTAATGTGAAATCCGGCGGACGCACACGCCTGTCAGGGATAAGTGCCTCACTCTTCTTGCTCGCCTTCATCCTGTTCGGGTCGAAATTCATCGGCATGATACCCTTGGCGGCGCTGGTCGGCGTTATGTTTATGGTCGTTATCGGGACATTCGCATGGCAATCCCTGACCATCATGCGCCGCATCCCGTTGATTGATGCGCTTGTGATTATCCTCGTCACTGTGGTGACGGTCTATCATGATTTGGCCGTCGCCGTGGTCGTCGGCGTTATTGTCTCGGCGCTGGCCTATGCGTGGAGCGCGGCGAAACATATCGACGCCGAAACAGAGACAGATGAAGCGACCGGCACCAAAGTCTATAAAATAGAAGGTCCGCTTTTCTTTGGCTCTATCGAAGGGTTTAATGATTTGTTTGACGTGAAAGGCGACCCCGACACGGTCATCGTAGACTTCGCCGGCTCACGCGTTGTGGACCAATCCGCCCTGCAAGCGATTGAAGCCCTCGCCGCGAAATATACGCAGGCGGGTAAAGCTATCAGCCTGCGCCACCTCACCCGCGATTGTCACAAACTTCTCAACCGCGCAGGCCAGTTGATGGTCGATTCGGATGATGATCCTGATTATGCTATTGCAACCGATTACCGCGTCATTACAGGCGCCTTTGGCGGCGGACATTAGCCGCGAACCCGTCGGACCGTAGCATTCAAACAGCCGAAAGTTTCGACCGACAATCCAGTGACGGCAGCTGCGGGATTTGAACCCAAGTTCGCGGGCGGCAATTCAAAATTATAAGCAGGACGTGCCCGCAGAGGTGTCTTCCTGATTGGACGTGTAACGCCCGCAATCGACCCAGTGAGTCGATTGCAGTGGAGCGCCTAACGACGAAGTCGTTCGGCCACGATGTTAGATATTAAGGCAGGCGAAATCGTCCGCTGTCCATCAAGGGAACAGCCGAGGTCTCGTTTAAAGCAGGACTTGCCCGCAGAGTTGGTCTTCTGATGGAATACCAGAAGAAGAGTAGTTGGTTTGTTTTACAGAAGGTCAAAGATTGGATTGTCAATCCAATCCCCGGCATTTCGCTTGCGCGAATTGCTCGGCTCTGCGGCAATGGTTTTTGAAGAAACGGCCAGTCATAAACCCCAGAGTTGGCCCACTTGGAACCACTGGTCGGCTCTCGTTTCTAAAGTCCCGGCACAGTCAGATGTCTCACCATCCGATGCTCAGACCCACCGTCTTTCAAACCAGCCAATGCAGGTCACCCGAAGATAAACTGCACAGTGTCCATGTATCGCTACACACATAAACCAAGCGAGGCCCCGCCTGTCCCATGTTTGAAAGAACATATGCATTATAGCACAGGTCCCAAGCGCCGAGGATTATGTTTCTTTGAGATGAGGATATATCTGTCAGGACCCTCCATAAACCTGAAGAAAAGGGGCGAAAAATATAGGGATGACGAGATTTTGAGATGGGGATGGCGTGTTTTTTACTGTCATCCTGCACGCAGCGTGGCCAAGATGCGGGACCCATCCTGAATGCGCCGCCAATTCTGCTGGAAAACGATAGGTCCCGCATCTGGGGGATGTCGCCCTTGTGCGGGATGACATGACTAAATTTAAGCCCTCCAAACAAAACCGTGAACGCCCCTCACTTGTCCCCCTGCGCCCCATCGCCTACCCTGCCCCAAAATAGGGAGAGAGAGATGTGCGACGACATTACCGAACTTGAGAACCAAGGCTTTTACGAGAAACTGCTGACGCGGCGGGATTTCAGCCTTTTGGCGGGCGGCGCGGCAATTTCCATCGCTTTCGCAGGCTGCGCGCCCGGCGAGGCAGCATCGACGAAAAGCGGGGACGCCATTACCGAAACCGACGTGATGATAGACACACCCGATGGCACGGCAGACGCCTATTTCGCACATCCGTCCACAGGCGCACATGCCGCCGTTTTAATCTGGCCGGACATTGTTGGTCTGCGCCCTGCATTTAAAATGATGGCAAAACGTTTGGCGGCAGATGGTTATGCGGCGCTGGTCGTCAATCCCTATTATCGTCAGGTCAAAGCGCCACTCGTCGAAGTCGGTCAAACCTTCCGCGACCCGGGCGTGCGCGAAAAAATCGTCCCCTTTGCTCGTGCGCTCTCGCAAGACACGAACCGCACGGATGCCAAAGCCTTTATCGCGTGGCTGGACGCGCAGCCTGCCGTGGACACCACCCGCCAAATCGGCACCACCGGCTATTGCATGGGCGGGCCGATGACGATGATTACGGCCGCGACGGTCCCGGACCGCATTGGCGCAGGCGCGAGTTTTCACGGCGGCGGGTTAGCGACAGATAAAGAGAACAGCCCGCACCTCCTCATCCCGACCATGACGGCGGATTATTTAATTGCGATTGCCGCTAATGACGACGCACGTGACCCCGAAAACAAAGACATCCTCAAAGCAGCCTTCGCAGCGACGGATAATAAAGCCGAGATTGAAGTCTATGAAGGCACTCAGCACGGATGGTGTCCACCGGACAGCGCGGTCTATGATGAAGCGGCGGCAGATAAAGCCTGGGCGCGGATGTTAGTTTTGTTTGAGCGGGCTTTGGGTTAGAGTCTGTCTTCGCGGGCGTGCCAAATCCGCAGAATTAGAATGACATCGTCGCTTGTCTGATAGCGAACGATATAGCCGGTCTTTTTATATTTGACGACAATCTCGCGGACATGACGCGACACATCATAAGGACGGCCCAGACCCGGATGAGTTTTTAAATCGCTGATGGAAGCATAGAGTGTTTCCACAGCTCGAATGGCAGCATTGGGGTCAACTTTGTCGAGAAAATCGTGGAGTCGTTGGAAATCATCAAGCGCCGCATTGGCGTATCTGATTTCAAGCGACATCTTTGCGCCTTGAGAGCGAAGACACCCAGTCGCCCACGGTAGCGTCGGTCACATATTCGCCCGTCAGCTCATAATGGTCCAAACGCGCCATCGTCAGACGGCGCTCTTCAATTTCCCATTCGGCTTTTTCGACATAGGCTTCGACAGCCTTTTTAATCACGTAATGCGAGGTTCGATCATCGGATTTTGCAACAGCATCAAGACGCCGTTTCATGCTTTCATCCAAGCGAACAGTAACGGGTTTCGACATTTGGACCTCCTCAAGACGGAATCACATGTAATACAAAGTCAGACGTTGTCAATCAATTCCGTTTCAAACAAACCGCCGTCGCTTCACCGCCGCCAATTCAAACTTGGCCGGCAGGAATTCGAGGCAAAGCCAAAAAACCAGAGCCATACCGATATACCCAAATTGAAAATGTAGAGAATCCAGAACCCATAATTGACCGGATTGTCCCGCGAAAAGCACTGCGTTGCCAAGGGCAGGTATGGCGATCAGAGCGCCGCATATCAGCGACACGGCCAGATAATGGAAAAGACCTTTGGCTTTTGTCATTCGAAACAGGGCCAGGAGGCCGCAGGCTTGGACGAAGCTAATGAACCAGCTATTGAACTGTTGCATAAATCCTCGCTGTTGCGCCAGAATAATGAGGTCTTCTTCTGTATGCCCAATCAGATCCTGCCAGATATCATCCAGTAACATAGCGTACCAAAAATAGCCCCACTTCGTGAAAGCTATGGTTGCCAGAACAATAGCGAGACCTGTTAGCAACGACCTATTTTGTAAAATATCACGGATCATAGGCTTTCAATAGCAAATTCAATGCCAGCCTGCCTGATCATACAAAAATGTTATCAGACCTGAATTCGACGCCATTGATAGGCTTATAGCGCGTCAAGATATTGAAACTGTGCCCATAAATTCAGTCTAATCCCGCCGTAAACACACCGCCGTGGCTTCACCGCCGCCGATGCAGAGTGACGCGAGTCCCGTTTTCGCGTCGCGCTTTTCCATTTCGGCAATCAACGTCGCCATGATGCGCGCGCCTGAGGCGCCAATGGGATGACCTAACACACAGCCGCCGCCGTTCACGTTCACCTTATCATGGTCGAGGCCGAGCTCTTGCATCGCAATCATAGGGACGACGGCGAAAGCTTCATTGATTTCCCACAGCTCAACATCGTCCTTTGTCCAACCCGCTTTATCGAGCGCCTTTTTCATGGCGTTGACGGGAGCCGTTGTGAAGCGCGCAGGTTCATGGGCGTGAGCCGCGTGAGAGACGATTTCGGCGAGGACTTTATGTCCGCCTTTTTCCGCATCCGAGCGGCGCATCAGGACGAGCGCAGCCGCGCCGTCATTGATGGAGCTGGCATTGGCCGCCGTCACTGTGCCGTCTTTGTTGAAGACAGGGCGCAGGCTCGGGATTTTTTCCGGGCGCGCATTGGACGGCCCTTCATCTTTGGTGACGACCGTATCGCCTTTCCGGCCCTTGACCGTGACAGGTGTTAATTCTCGGTCAAATTTACCGCCAGCCTCTGCGGCTTGAGCGCGGCGCACGGATTCGATTGCATAGGCGTCCTGCTGCTCGCGGGTGAATTGGTATTCACTGGCGATTTGATCGGCGAAGACGCCCATCGCGCCGCCTTCATAGGCGTCCGTCAACCCGTCATGCATCATGGAGTCGATAACGGCCTGATTACCCATGCGCATCCCGCCGCGTGCCTTGGGCAGGATATACGGCGCATTGGTCATGCTTTCCATACCGCCCGCGACGGCGACATTGATGGAGCCCGCCTTAATCGCATCATGCGCCATGATTGCGGCCTGCATGCCGGAACCGCACATTTTATTGATGGTGGTCGCCTCAGTCGAGAGCGGCAGGTCCGCGCCGAGGGCCGCCTGACGCGCTGGCGCTTGGCCCTGTCCGGCAGGGAGGACGCAGCCCATGACGACTTGGTCGACATCATCTGCGGCGACTTTGGCCTCAAGCATGGCCGCTTTGATGGCAGCAGAGCCGAGCTGCGGCGCGGTGACAGTGGAGAACGCGCCCTGAAACGCACCCATCGGCGTGCGAGCCAAACCAACAATAACTACGGCATCGGAAGACATATCTGGATCCTTTAAATATTCGCTCGAGATTTACAGACCGTTATTTGGAAATACTAGCGGGTGTTGCGCATAGATCCGGGTTTAATCTTGCGTATCGGACCCGCCCTCGACAGCGGCGCGGGCTTCCGCTTCGGCTTTTGCCTTGCGTTTCGCGATAATCGCCGCGCGCTTCATCTCAATATCTTGGCGCTTCCTGTCCGCCAAGGTATCGCGACGGAAAACGCGCAGAAGAACAAAGACAATGCCGAATGCCAAAAGAATGACCAGTATTTCTAGTGGTTTGAAATCCATGCCTCAGATCCCTCCATATTCATAAAAAAGGCTGCCATATTTATATGGCAGCCTTAATTCAGTATTTAAAGCTGGTTGCCTGTGGCTTAATCACCCACTTCAAAGGTAATCTTCACATTGACGCGAAATTTGTCGATCTTCTTACCTTTGATGGATGTCGACATTTCATTCACATAGGCGGAGCGGATGTTTTTGACCGTTTTGCCGGTTCGCGCGACAGCGTGTTCAATCGCGGCTTCGAATGACTCTGAACTCTCGCTCATGACTTCAATTGTTTTCATTACGGCCATAGTTTTCTCCTTATGGTGATAAAGGCAGATCGTACATCACTCGTGCGTGGAGAGCCAATTAAGGGACTGTAATGATACGGTTTAACCCGTGCGCGTAATCCAACCGCCGCCCAGCGTGCGCGCCGCATCGTTGCGGTCTTCATAAAACACACAGGCCTGCCCCGGGGATAATCCTACGTCGGGTGTTTCCAAAACCACGGCCAGCTCATTGCCGATAAGTTTTATCTGCGCGGGCGCGGGCGGACGGGTGGAGCGCACTTTGACGCGAATTTTTGTCCCGTCCAAATGCGCGCCATATGTGCCTTCGCCGAGCCAGTTCATCTCCTCAAGCCACAGCGTATCGCGCTCCAGCGCGCCGCGTGGCCCGACGATGACTTGCTTGGTCTCGGCATCAATCGCGACAACAAAGAGCGGTTCCGCGCCCGAGCCATCCTTCAAACCAAGACCGCGCCGCTGCCCAATTGTATAATACATAACGCCGCGATGCTGGCCTAGGACAGTCCCGTCCATATGGACAATGTCGCCGGGCTTGGCCGCATCGGGGCGAATTTTCTCAATGACGTCCGTATATTTTCCGGTTGGCACGAAGCAGATATCCTGACTGTCCGGTTTGCTGGCGACATTCAGCCCCAACTCCACCGCGAGACGCCGCGTTTCTGTCTTGTCCATATGGCCCAGCGGAAAGCGCAGGAAATCCAATTGTTCGCGTGTTGTGGCAAACAGGAAATAAGATTGATCTTTTCCGCCGTCATAGGCGCGGTGCAACTCCGGCCCGTTCTCGCCCTCAATCCGTTTGATATAATGTCCTGTCGCCATGCAATCCGCGCCAAGATCCCGGGCGACTTGCAGCAGGTCTTTGAATTTCACGGTCTGATTACACCGCACACAAGGAATGGGCGTCGCGCCCTTGAGATAGGTGTCTGCGAAGTCCTCGATGACTTTCTCGCGAAAATTACTCTCATAATCCAAAACATAATGCGGGAAGTCATGTTCTTCCGCCACGCGCTTGGCGTCATAAATATCTTGCCCCGCACAACAGGCCTTGGCTTTTTGAATGGCCGCGCCGTGATCATAGAGCTGTAAGGTGACGCCGATGACATCATATCCTTCACGCGCCAAAAGCGCGGCGCAAACAGAACTATCGACCCCGCCGCTCATTGCGACGACAACACGCGTTTCCGCTTCCGGCTTCGCAAAACCGAGCGAATTTCTTTGATTTTCCAGCGGTTTTGTCATGTTGCCTAAAAAAATAAGAGATTTTTTCTTGTTGTTTCCAGCGCGATATAGGGTCGCTTTTGTCCCAAGTCGATACACAGGCCACAGACATCGCTGTCAAAAGAGTCAATAGAATCAATACGGTTCCGAACCGTGTAAACCATTATTAACGATAATCGCGATTCCATTAACCTTCGTAAACGACTGTATCTAAACACTTTTTTGAGCTTTGATTAAACTGTTTTTAAGACCCTTCCGCCATATCAAATTGGATAACAAAAACAATCCATGTGGGTGGATGAGCAAAACGGGCATAAACTCATGACAGAGCGGAAAATAAAACGCGAAAACGTCGTTATTGGACCAGAGGGAACCCCCCTCACTCTGGCCGACCTCCCAAAGCCGAACACGGTACGTTGGGTCATTCGCCGTAAGGCAGAAGTTGTCGCTGCCGTTCGCGGTGGACTTTTGACATTAGACGGCGCTTTGGAGCGCTACGGCCTCACTGCCGAAGAATTCATGTCGTGGCAGAGGTCGATTGAAAGCTACGGCATCGCGGGACTGCGCACAACGCGGGTACAACAATACCGCTAAGGCAACACATAAATTTTTGAAAACAGCCACTTACCCCGAAGTGGCTTTTTTTATGCCTAAATTACTGAAATGAAGTAAAATTTAAGCCTTTTGCAAGGCCGAATTAATCCGAATTTACCACGCTTCTTCGTCAAACCTTAGGCCGGTTCCGCTATACCTAACCTCAACGGGCGAAGACCCGATTGGTATTTGGTGAGTGGAAAGGGCGACATGCCCCATTTCGAAATGACATCCCCCCGGTCGCACGACCGACGGGTCACAGGATCATATGAACCGGCCTGTAGACTGGTCAGCCTCTTTACAGCAAGTGGCACGCTCGATGTGACGACAAATCTGGCGCTAAACCTTGGACGTCAGGCAGCTAGCCAAGGTGAAACCGTTCTCATTTTGGATGCTATGGACGGCGCGCTAATGGACCGGGCCGGTATTATTTATGCGCGCACATTGGATGATGTCGCAAATGGTAAAGCCGAGCCGCGGGACGCTCTTTATGTCACATCGAATGAGCATTTCACGGCGGCCGCCGTCGGCGACGCCGGATTAGAACCAACGCTTGGCTTATTGGCAGCCCTGTCCTTGTCATATGATTGGGTCTTTGTGGTGCCCAAAGCCGGATGCGAAACCGGGCATGTGCATTTAGGTCAAGCTTCCGATGTCTCCTTAATGTGTTATGACACGAAAGGAGACCAATTTATGCGGGCTTATTGGATGATAGAGGCGCTGCGCCGCCGCGCGCCAAATTATGATCCCCTTATCCTCTCGACAGGCGCGCAAGGCGACGCCGTCGAAACCGCGTTGATGTTATCCGAGACAATTCGCGAACATTTGGGCGCGCCGCCGCCCTATGCCGGTCACGCCGTCGATACGCACCTTGAGAGGCGTTTGCTGACGCAGATGCGGGCAAAGGCTGACCACGTCGCTGTGGCATAAACGCGGCCTGCAAAGCAGCGCTGCAGAGAGATTCAAAAAATTTCAATATTTTTCGAAGGATTGTCGTCCCCCATCCGTGTGTCTTAGTGTAAAATCGTCACATTGGAGACACATGATGAAACGGACATTCCTCACAACGGCCCTAATCGCTTCTGGCGGAGCCCTGTTAATTGCGGCCGGGCCAAAAGCTGACCTGAACCAAGATGGACAGGTTACCAAGGCCGAATTCACCCAATCCGCGGAATCCCGCTTTTACGCGACGGACACCAATGGTGATGGCTTTCTGACCGAAGAAGAACGCAAAGCTCACAAAGACGCCAGCCGTGAAGACCGCAAAGACAAGCGGTTTGCAGAGCTGGACACGAATGGCGACGGACTGCTGTCCCGTGCCGAAATTGAAGCCCGCGCCGATGAGCGCGAAGCCCGTAAAGACGCGCGTCGTAAAGAGCTGTTGCAGAAATTCGACACTAATCTGGATGGCGAATTGAGCGAGGCCGAGCGCACGGTCATGAAAGCCGAACGTAAAGAAAAATGGGCTGAGAAAAAATTAGAATGGAAAGACCGGCGGGCCAAGCGGGGACAGCGTCCAAAAGTGGACGCAAATGATGACGGCCTTATTTCTTTCGAAGAGCACACGGCCGTCACCGAGCAGTTATTTGCCCGCATGGATGCGAATGGCGACGGCGTGCTTACCAAAGGTGAAGGTAAGAAGCGCAGAGGCCGACGCGGCGATAAGCGCGGACGCTAAAGCTGGCTCAAGATCCTGATATCGACCTCCTGCCCGGACTGCGGGCAGGCGTTTCCGCGGCCTTATCAACCTTGATGGATCGGCATTTGAATCCTATCCACGGTTTAGCCTGGCATATGACAGGTGATCGTTCCCAGGCTGAAGATATTGCGCAAGAGACATTCTTGCGCTTTTGGCAAGCGGCCCCAACTTGGAAAGAAGGGGGAGATGCGACGATTTTGACATGGTTGAGACGGGTCGCGACTCGTCTCTGCATCGATGAAAAACGCCGCATGCGACCAATCTATACGGACCTCGTGCCGGAAAGCGCAGACCCCGCGGTCCGTGCAGACATTGAATTGGTCAGAAGTGAAACGGCAACCCGCGTCCAAAATGCCATTTTGGATTTGCCCAATCGCCAACGCGCCGCGCTTGTGCTGTCTTACTATCAGCAGCTGAGTCAAAAAGACGGGGCCGCGATTATGAATTTGAAAGAAAAAGCTTACGAAAGTTTGCTATCCCGCGCGAAAGCAAGCCTTAAACTGACGTTACTGCCTGAGAAAGAGAGTTTGAGACGATGACAGACCTCAACACATTATTGGATCAGAACACCGCCCCTTCGGTCCGCAGCAGCTTATCTGCCCGTATCTTGACCGCGGCGGACGCCGCGCAACCCGCCAATGATATTGCGTCCCGTCGGACGTGGTGGTCCGCGGGCGGAATGGTGGCTATGACAGCCATCGCCGCGCTTTTCTTTTTCCAATCCGTGTCTGAACCGACAGCGGACTGGGAACAAATCGCCGATGGGTCAGGATTCACCGAGCTTTATGACTGGGTTGAGGGAGAAGACAGCTAGGTCAGCCATACCAGAGCAGCGATTATTCCAACAAATATCGCGATGATAACAATTTTGCTGATCCAACCTCGGCGACGGCCAACGTCCGGTGCCTGTTCTG
Organism: uncultured Caulobacterales bacterium; assembly: GCA_937927825.1. GTDB lineage: Bacteria > Pseudomonadota > Alphaproteobacteria > Caulobacterales > Maricaulaceae > Litorimonas. The sequence goes on from CALFWV010000159.1 coordinate 13,594, forward strand.
ATGTACGGGCTGCGTGATTATCTACCATTTGGAACTCCCTTTACGTTGAGCGGTTAATGCTGCAACGCGTGAAGGAACGAAATGGATCAAATAATTCTCGAAAATAAGGGCGCGTTTTATTATTCGCTAATTGGATTATCGCTATTGGTGATGTCTGTGCGCCCTGCACTGACGCATAAGCGTTTCATCAATATTCCTATTCTTTACATTCTCGTCGGCGTCCTCATGGCCGGGATAGGTCTGCCGCTTTTGACCCCGTCCGGGGGCGAACTGGCCGTTCTGGTCATTGAACGTGTATCGGAAATCATCGTTATTATCAGTCTGGCCGGGGCGGGCCTGGCGATTGACGTGGGCACGAATTGGCGGCGGTGGATTCCAAGCTGGTGCCTGATAGCTATTGCCATGCCCCTGACCATTGGCGCAATTTTTTTACTGGGCTGGCAAGTGGCCGGTTTGGGGATTGCGGCCTCCGTTTTGCTGGGTGCGGCCCTCGCCCCCACAGATCCCGTTCTCGCCAGAGCCGTGCAGGTCGGTGGTCCCGGTAAGAAACAAGACGGCGCGCGAGTGGCCCTCACATCTGAGGCCGGGTTGAATGACGGTTTGGCCTTTCCATTCGTTTGGCTCGCCATAGGCTTGGCGGGCGTCGTGAGCATCGGTGATTTTGATTGGACGGGTTGGGTCTTGTATGACGCGATATATAGGACCGTCGCGGGCATTGGTGTCGGTATTGGGTGCGGTTGGATCACAACCAAGATTTTGTTTGGTCCCCTTGGGGACGCCACAAATGAACGCGGCAATCCGGTCATCGTCTTACTCTCGGCCACATTTATTGCCTATGGCTTTGCTGAGTTTGTCAATGGGTACGGTTTTCTTTCCGTCTTTGTCGCCGCCCGGGCGGGTTTGGTCTTTGCACAAAATACGAGTGCAGAGCCCTATGAGCATATGGCGCATAATTCAGCAGATCAGATTGAAGCCGTGTTAATGGCTATTCTTTTACTCTGGTTTGGCGCTTACATCGGGGCCGAGCTATGGGCCCAATGGACTTGGACGGACCTTGCGATTGCGTTGGCCATTCTTTTCATCATTCGTCCGGTTATTGCTTTTGCCGCCATGATTCGTACCTGCGGAAATTGGCGGGACAGGTTGAAAGTCAGCTTTTTCGGCATTCGCGGTATGGGGTCGATTTTTTATATCGCCTATGCGCAGAGCCACGCGCAGATTGACGGGATCGAGGCGGTTTGGCGAATTGCGGGACTGACCATCCTCATATCCATCATTGTCCACGGCACATTGGCGGACCACTTTATGGAATTGGGCCGGGACCGTCAGGACAAAATATCCCCATAAAAAAACGGCCTCTCGGGGAGGCCGCTTTTGAAAGGTTTATGTTTCGACGCTTATCCGGCGCGGCGAAGCATTTCTTTTTCGGCCTTAGCCGCCATCCGGCGCGCCTTAATCCGTTCAAAGCTGTCTAGCGCATCAAGAGAGACTTTCAGCTGGTCAGCAAGTTGACTGCTTTGCGCGCCAATGTCGCCCAATGTCCGTCGTAGGTTCTCCTTGCGCGCAATAACGGATTGAGCATAGCTGCCGTAAGCGACATAGCCGTCTTTATGGGCATTTGCGTCAACTTCGTCTTCAGGCACGCTTTCGTTCAGCTTTCGAATTTGACGTTCGAGATCTTCGCGTGTCGCCTCTAAAACAGCGACGCGTTTCTGAAGGTCTTCAATCTGAAACCGTGTCTTCGCGATGTTCCGCTCACTTGAATGCGCCATATTATTCTCCACCTAGATGGGGTATCACCTAATACCCGTCACGCTCACGTTTCGAGAGAGTCGCCGGGTCCTCCCGTGTCCATCTCTCGCCATTCGAACTCCGTCTTACGGCATTAGGTTTACAGTTCAGTGAAAGAGCGTGGTTAAGCAGATATGAAACAGATTTTGACCGCCCGTTAAGGCTGTTTCGGAGCCGATACTAAAATAAGCCGCTGCAAGTTCCTAACAAAGACGTTAACGTCGTTAACACTTGATTTACGGAATAGGCCTACGTCAGAGGTTCTATTAACTATATCTCGGCATTCGACGGGATCTCGAATCGCCTGGGAGGGGACAAAAATGCGAGTTCTTCTAATCGAAGATGACATGGCCACGGCTCAGGGCATCGAATTGATGCTCAAATCGGAAGGCTTCAATGTCTATACAACTGACCTAGGCGAAGAGGGAGTCGATCTCGGCAAGCTCTACGACTATGATATCATCCTTCTCGACTTGAACCTTCCGGACATGCCGGGATTTGATGTTCTGAAGACATTGCGCATGGCGAAGGTCAACACACCAATCTTTATCCTGTCCGGTACCTCTGATATCGACAGCAAAGTCCGCGGTCTCGGCACCGGCGCTGACGACTTTATGACGAAGCCTTTCCACAAAGACGAACTTGTCGCGCGTATCCACGCCGTTGTTCGCCGCTCGAAAGGGCACAGCCAGTCAATCATCACGACAGGCGACATCAAGGTGAATTTGGACGCCAAGACGGTTGAAGTCGGCGATCACCGTGTTCACCTGACCGGCAAAGAATACCAAATGCTGGAGCTGCTATCGCTGCGTAAGGGCACAACCCTGACGAAAGAAATGTTCCTGAACCACCTTTACGGCGGCATGGATGAGCCAGAGCTTAAAATTATTGACGTCTTCATCTGTAAGCTGCGCAAGAAACTGGCAGCGGCCACACAAGGCGAGCATTACATCGAAACGGTTTGGGGTCGGGGCTATGTCCTACGTGATCCATCCAAGAACAAGATGAGCGCTTAAGCCGCCAAATTTAGAGCAGCCTCCCCCTGCTCAAACAAACAACCCCGCCAGGTGCATTTCGGAATTTTTGAAATGCACCTGGCGGGGTTTTTTCTTTTTAAATTTCAGCTTTGCAGCGCTGCGTCCAAACCGCCAATTGCGCCGCCGCCCAGTGTAACATCTGTATGCGTATCTACATCCGCTTCGGACCTCAGCCCTTCAAGACCACACCGGAGCCCGGAGTCGAATTTCTTGCCAAGCTCGATGCGAACACCGACCCGTCGCCAAACGCAGTTTCCCATCCATAGGCTGTGCCGGCTACAACATCCAAAGTGGTTCCGTTACCCAGTTTGCCTCTGGTAAAGGCACCTGTTTCACCGGAATTTGAGGAGGATGACGGGTCAGTCAACCCAAATGAACCCGAGACATAACCGTCGGACGCCTGCGCGGCTGAACTTAAAGCAAAAGTCGAAACTGCGGTGAAAACGAAAAATTTCTCTTATGATTTAACTTTCAAAAAAGAACGTATTTAACTCGTCTGTGAGCTGACAGGACGAGCTACGTCCCACAAAATTGGTTCATTTTTTTCTATTTATTCAAGAATTTCAATAAATTAGGTCTAATACGAGGCCATTATCGCAATCAGACAACAAATATGCGACATAGGGAAACACCCGACAAACCATAAACGCAACGACCTCTTTATTTTCCGTGGGTCCTCCAGAATGACAAAACCCGGATCGCACTAGGCAAACCGGGTTCTCAAAAAAGTCTTAGACGTCTGTGGTCAACG
>CALFWV010000160.1 GCA_937927825.1 uncultured Caulobacterales bacterium
ACGTCCTCAGGCCAGTGTAATTCGAGCAACAATCCCTTCTCTATGGCGGCAGGCCGGTTGAGCGCAACCAATGAGGCCAGCATCGCCTCTAGATCAAACGGCGCAAAACTAAACTCGGCTTTTTCAGCGTCGAGTTTTGACAAGTCTAATACATCATTAATGATTGTGACCAGACCGGTCGAACACCCATTGATAATATCGACATAATTCGCCTGGGTTGGGCTCATCTCTGTACGTTTCAAAAGCCCTGCCATGCCGATGACGCCGTTAAGCGGCGTTCTCAATTCATGTGACATATTCGCGAGGAAATTCGACTTCGCCAAATCCGCTTGTTGGGCCAAGCGAATATTTTCTTCCAAGAGGTTAAACATGTGATGCATTGACACAGAAAAGACGGCGAGGCCGGCAGAGACCATTGAAAAAGCAATTGTCGTTTGCACCGCCCGCATAAAGGCCATGGTTTCGAACGCAATCGGGTCCACGCCAGCGGGAATGGGCCAACCTAGGGTGGCCGTATAAAGATACCAAACGATTGAGAGTGAACAAAAGGCATAGATTACCACCATTCGCCAATCTGAAATAAACCCATTAATTACAGCCCCGGCCACAAGCAGAGGCAACATCGCAGTATTGATTCCGGTTTGGTCCGGCAGGGAGGTTGCTAAAATCCCGAGCAACATGAGGACAGAATAAAAGGCTGCAAATCCCATAAAGGCTTTTGCATAACGCAGAAAATGTGTGGCAATGAAAATGGTGACAATTGCACCTGTGGCAATCCAATGATCGAGGGTCCAAGTCCCATAGGAATAGCTCATAAATACAAGATTTATGAGCTGAGACAGGATAAAAACCCAACCCAGCATATAGACCGCGCGCGCACGCAAGAGGTTCGTCGCACCCATATTCGAGTCAATACACAAAAAGCGCTCATATTTTTTTAGAAGATGTCTCACCTTAACCCGTCTTAATCTCCAAATATCCATAGCTCAGTAGGGTTAGCAAAGCGTTCATTAGCGACCCAAAACGCGATCCATCCAATAAAAAAGGCCCCCTTACGGGAGCCTTATATCCAATTCAAAAACTGAAAGCCTGAGCGTGTCGCTACGCTTTCACTGTGTGCGGTGCAGACGCGTTTTTCTTCGCTGTTTCGACCAGCGCTGCAAAAGCTTCCGGCTCATTCGCCGCCATGTCGGCCAGCATTTTACGGTCAATTTGGATGCCGGCTTTATTCAATCCATCCATGAAGCGGCCATAGGTTGTGCCGTGTGCGCGGGCGGCAGCGTTAATCCGCTGAATCCATAATGCGCGGAACTGACGCTTTTTAAGCTTACGGCCGATATAGGCGTATTGGCCTGCTTTTTCGACGGCTTGGTTCGCAATCCGGAATGTATTCTTCCGGCGGCCACGATAGCCTTTTGCTTTTTTCAAAATTTCTTTATGACGTGCGGACTTTGTTACGCCGCGTTTGACTCGTGCCATGATAGGTCTCCGGTAATTTGGGTAGGGGCAGTAAGCGCGGTGGCTTAGCCGTAAGGCATGTATTTTTTCTTGATCACTTTGGCATCGCAGTCTTTTAGGACTGTTGTACCGCGGAGCTTACGAATTTGGTCATTCGTCCGCTTGATCATACCATGCTGTTTGCCAGCCTGGCCTGCTTTTACCTTACCGGATTTGGTAATTTTAAAGCGCTTTTTAGCGCTCGACTTCGTTTTCATTTTGGGCATTTCGGTCTCCAATAAAATGGGCCGCTGTCCAAAACGAAATGAACGCGACCAGCCTTTCGAACGATCAGGCATGCCAATTAGCCTGATGCGTTGCATCACAACTTTTGCTGTGAAGGCGGGCGTATAGGCGTCTGCACTTGCTTTGGCAAGCCGAGTCGTCACAAGGAGAGTGAATTTTGAACGCGAAAGTACATTATGAAAATTTATGGTCTCTTGAATGGATTTTTCTATGTCTTTTACGGTCTTTACGGCGTGTTCATGCCGAAGCTTTTGGCGCGCGAAACCTTAGGCATGACTCCTGACTTACTGGGACTGCATCAAATTCGGGCTATGTGGATGGCCAGCATCGGGGTTGGCATTATTTGCATTCTGGTCGCGCTAAAAGGCCATGTGCGCGGCCTGACCAAAGCCATTATTTTTATAACGCTTTGTTTCTTGGCGGGACGCCTCCTCGGACTCGCAATCGACGGCGCGGGACCACAGCAAACCTATGTCGAAATCGGCATAGAGGTTTTTTGGGGCGGTTTAGGCCTGCTATTACTCGCGCGGTCGAGAGCCCAAGCCCCGGTTTAAACCTGACCTAAAATTTTTAAACAAAGTTCAACGCCCCGTCGTCGAACCGGCTTAAGTTCGGAAAAACACGAGCCAATTCGCCCGAATCCAATCCGAACCAGCCGCCCAAGGCGGCGGCATGTTGCTCAACAGATGTTGTCGGAATGAGGCGGGTGCGATTACGCGTATATTGCGGGTGAGACGTGTCAATTTCAGGAATATCGCCATAGATTTCTTGCCCGCGAACGGAACCGCCCATGACAAACTGATGTCCGCCCCATCCATGATCACACCCATCGCCATTGTCGACCATGGTTCGACCAAACTCACTCATCGTGAACAAAATAACATCGTTCCACAATCCGAGCTCTAGCATCGCCGCCTGAAAAGCCGCGACAGCCTCATCCAAATCTTGGTGTAAATTCGGCAAGCTGGTGACTTGTGCGTCATGCGTGTCAAACCCCCCTTTGGACGCATAGAAAACTTGCCGATTGACGCCCAAGACGGTTCGCAGGGACATCGCCTGTGCAATACCGCCAAGCTGCCGGCCGATATCTGTATTGGGGAAAATCGTTGCCAGAGGCGCTGCGGCCGAAACCTGTCTGGAGAAAGCAAGTTGGTCATCTATCCCCCGGCCTGCCATGGCCACGGCATCTTGTCGGAATAAACTGTCATGATCGAAAGACTGTTTGCGGAAATAAGTATCTAATTTAACCCGCGCCGCATCGCTGTCATCCCCGCGTCCGAGATAAGACCTCAACCGCTGGGAATCGAGGGAAAGCTCTCGGCCAATTTCAGGCACAAGAAATGCACGGACGCGTTCACCCGCAAGGAATATATCCGGACTTGTCGCCGTGACCGCGGCGTAAAGCGGGTTCGCCGACGCATCCGCATTCAATACGGCATCGGCAAATTGCCCTCCCCACCCTTTGCGTACACCCTCAGTATCGAGCGCCATCCACGTTGATTGTTGATCATTGTGAGAGAAAATTCGCTTCGGCAATTGCACGCGGCCTGTCTCAAAATCCTCTCGGTTCACAGGCTCTAACAATGGCCCCACATTGCCGATAATCGCCGCATCGCCAGCTTCAAACATTGCGTGAATACCAGATAATTCTCGTGGCAGCCCAAACTGACGACCGGCAAAGCGCGCGGCGTTTGTCGGATTGAGAGCCAGAATATTTTCGCGGTTTCGCGAACTTTCTACAGAGTCAGAATCATAGGCGGAAAAAAGACCCGGACGGACCCCTTTCAACGCGTCATAACTCGGCGCGTCGACGGGCAAAATAGTGTCATTATGGTCCATACCGCCCTTCAACATGATACCAACCAGAGCTTTATATCCGCTCACATTCGCAGCGTGGGCCGTGCCTCTGCCCAAGGCGGATAACCCCATGGCGGCCCCGGCAAAGCCCAGAGTGGAGCGGGTTATAAATTGACGACGATTATAATAAGTCATTCTGCTGCTCCTTAGTCTTGAACCATGTAAGCGCCCGACCCAATGGTCATTAAGACTGCTGTTTGAGCGCGTTTTCGGCGGTCGACGTCCGCATCGTCACCTTCAACAACAAGCGTCGAGACGACATCAATAATGTCCGTTTTGGTTGCCTCTGATAATTGCCCAGCCGTCAGTTTCACATCCAAATGATCGACGAGGGCTTCCACATCATCTGCCAACTCAATTTCATGTGCGAAATCCGGCGTGAAGCCGGGGAAATCCGCCGGGTCATCTGCACGGCGCATGATATAATGGGACGTAAAGTTCACAAAGCCAAGCGAAGCCCCCTCATTCACAATCTGAAACTCCGGCGCGGTTAAGCCTGCCGCGCCGCTCCGGGACGCCGGAGAAATGAAACCGGGTCGATAGAAATTAAAAACGGAAGGGCTTCGGAAAGGATGCTGTCCTAAACTATCACTCGGGCTTTTCGTATTTCCAAATCGCCACTCAGCCCAGACATCAATGTCTCGGGTTTCAAACGCGCGCGCATAATGAATAAATTTTAAAACCGGCTCGCGGACTTTTCCTTCATTTTCAGTCTGCACATCATCATGCACTGTTTCGTCTAACAAAATGGCGGCAATAACGGCTTGTAAATCTCCCCGTCGGCCAATGCCGAATTCCTGTCCGTTAGGCGCGCTGTAGCGGCCCGCTTCGAAAACCCGCGCGACCCGTTCAACATAGGCCGGATCGGGGGACGACGATGTGAAACGTTGGATTAACTGCCGAGATATAAATGGCGCGACATTTGGATGGTTGAAAATTGTATCAAGCGCCGTTTCAATCGAGGTGATACCATCCGTATTTTCGGGAATCGTGACGCCTAAGAAATTTTTCTCCAAGGGAGAGTGTTGCTCGTCATACATTTGCAGGGGGTTATGCGGCCAATCGATGTCCTGCTGGTCATAATTATAACTCGGACCTTTTCCGGATAGACCCGTAAATACATTTGCAAGTCCGGTAATATCGCTATTATTATAGGTCTCGGGCTCACCGGCTTTGGGCGTTCCGTCCATATTCAGCTCGACCAAGCCGATTGAAAAAAGCTGCAAAATCTCTCGCGCATAATTTTCATCCGGCATACGCCCGGACCGCGCATCCCCCTTTTCGTTGCGATAATATGTCAAGTAATTTGCCATCACCGGCGAGTAGGTTACATCTCCCAGAATGTTCCGATAATTTCCAAAAGCTTGGCCGGATAAAATGTCGGTATAATAGGCTGTCGCATAGCCCTGATTAAAAAACCCGTCTGTGGACATGACAAAAATTTGAGACAGAGCGAACATCATGCGCTGACGAAGTTGATCATCGGCCGTCAAGAGAGTCTGCCAGAGCATGCGAGCATGATTATTGCCGGTATCCTGCCGCGTCGGGTATCGGGCCTGCATTAATGGCAAAGTCAGGGTCGGCGTTTTCCGAATTTCGGCCGCAATCCAATCCGCCGCATCCGTGCCGACAAGAGCGTCAATCTCAGAGTCCGTTCCCCCAAACCCTGCTTGTATCAAAAACCGCGCCGCTTCTTCGCGCGTTTCTAGGTTTGTAAAGGGCTTTGCAACGGGCGCAGACGGCGTCGTTGTTGTAGGCGGAGATGTCGGCGAGGACGAACTGCCGCCGCCGCAAGCGACCAAAAAAGATGCAGTTATCGCGCCGCAAAGAGCCGTCCGAATAATTGATCTCACTGTCAAATTCTCCTCAAGCCCCCCGGCCTCAAGAGACACTAATGCGATAGCGTTAAATGCGGCTTAAGTTAGGCAGAAGCTGACAGTGTGGTGAACCTTTCGTTAAGGCGCAGTAACTTTAGGGGCCGGCGTGGTATGCAAGTCAAAGGCACTATGGAGCGCCCGCACGGCCAATTCCGTATATTCGCTGTCAATCAGAACTGAAATTTTGATCTCTGAGGTGGCAATGACCTCAACGTTGATATTCCGCTCTGCCAGCGCTTCAAACATTGTTTGCGCAACACCTGTATGGCTACGCATACCGATCCCCACGACGGAAACCTTGGTTACATCTGAGTCTGATTTTATGCCTTCAAAGCCAATTTCATCTTGCGCCGCTTTCAAAGCCGCCAGAGCTTTGTCCAAATCTCGCTTTCCAACTGTATAGGTCAAGTTCGCCGAATTATCAGAGCGCGAAATACCCTGTACAATCATATCAACAATCACATTTGCATCAGACATCGCCCGGCAGACTTTTGCGACCATACCGGGCGCATCTTTCAACCGAAGTAAAGTAATTTGGGCTTCGTCGCGGGAATAGGCGACACCGCTGACAACACGTTCTTCCATGGTTTCATCCTCGTGGCAGACCAGAGTTCCGGGGTTAGGGGCACCTACATCTGCCATGCTGGTCAAAACACGGATAGGCAAATTGTAATTCATGGCGAGCTCTACGGATCGCGTTTGCAAGACCTTCGCGCCGAGCGAAGCGAGCTCTAACATTTCCTCAAACGCAATCCGATTGAGACGACGGGCATCTTTGGCAATGCGTGGATCGGTCGTGTAAATACCGTCGACATCGGTATAGATATCGCAGCGGTCCGCCTTTAGCGCAACAGCCAGCGCGACAGCCGACGTATCAGACCCGCCGCGTCCCAATGTCGAAATTCGGCCTTCTTCATTGACGCCTTGGAAACCTGCCACGACCGCTATGTTTCCGGCTTGCATGGACGGACCAATAGCGGAGCTTTCTATTTCGCCAATTCGGGCTTTGGAATGCGCCATGTCGGTTTTGAGAGGGATTTGCCAGCCCAGCCAGCTCCGCGCTTTTAATCCGCGTCTGCGCAAGGCGATAGACAGCAGTCCGGATGTGACTTGTTCCCCGGTCGCAACGATTGAATCATATTCATCTTCAATTTCGCCGCCCAACGTTTCGCCTTGACGCGGTGTGTCGGCGTCAAGGGCATCCACAAGAGCGACCAGACGATTTGTTTCGCCGCTCATAGCGGAGACAACAACAGCTACTTCATTGCCGTCTTTCGCTTCATCCGCCACAAGGCTCGCAACATGACGGATGCGTTCGAGGTTGGCGACCGATGTGCCGCCGAATTTCATGACGATGCGGGCCACCTGCCGCCTCCGCTTTGCTGTTTTATAAAGACTCAAACCTGAACCTTTTAGTCGGCAGCCTCATAGGTGGAAGAGGCGTCGAGGGCAACGAGAAGATTTGGTCTATGTTTTTAATCCTCTATGCTTGAAAGCGACGTATATAAACCAAACGTCGCCTCTTCCGCTCGCCATCAAAAGAAAGGCTAAGAATGGCCCATAGTGCAAACGCCCCGGAGCAGTTATCCCGTGTTTCCGTCGACCCGGCTGAAATGGCGAGTTTTTCGCGCATGGCGGCGGATTGGTGGGACCCGACGGGCCCGTTTAAACCCCTGCACATCATGAATGGCGCGCGATTGAACCTGATTAAAAATGCTGTCTGTGACCATTTCGGTCTCGACCCCGATATAGACCAACCCCTTTCGGGTCTGCGGGTTTTGGACATTGGGTGTGGCGGCGGCCTGCTTTGCGAGCCTATGGTCAGATTGGGCGCAAGCGTAACGGGCGTGGATGCCTTGGAACGTAATTTAAAAACTGCCAAGACCCACGCCGAACAAAATGGGATTGACGTCGATTATCGACACGGGACAATTGAACAGATGGTGGCGCAAGGCGAGACCCCTTACGATGTCGTTTTGAACATGGAAGTCATAGAGCATGTCGCCAACCCACCGGAGTTTATGGCGGACTGTGCGTCCATGGTCAAAGCCCCGAAAGGCGGCAAGTCCGGGGGCATTATGCTCTGCTCAACCATTAACCGCACATTAAAAGCCTTTGCATTTGCGATTGTCGGCGCAGAATATGTGTTGCGGTGGTTGCCACGAGGCACTCATCAATACGCTAAATTCGTTAAACCAAATGAATTGTCTCGCTGGATGTCAGACGCGGGACTGACGATTAGTGAACAAATAGGGATGAACCTCAATCCCATCACCAATGTGTGGACAACATCAGGGGATAAGTCGATTAACTACGTAACTATTGGGGCAAAAGTTAATCTCGATTAAT
>CALFWV010000161.1 GCA_937927825.1 uncultured Caulobacterales bacterium
CATGAGTTTGAAGTCTATGATGAGACGCGGGTGAAACGCGCTTAATTTTCCACACTGGGGAAATACCAAACCCTGCGGATGAGATTATCCTCTAACTGATAGACCGTAAGCGCGCTTTGGGATTTGGCGTCTCCGTCGACCGTTTTCCAGCGCACGGTTTCCGTCACGGACACATAGTCGCCGTTGAGATTCCAATTCGACAGTGTCCCTTTAATCCGTGTCGATGACTTAAAATAATCTTCCATATTTTTGGCCAGCGCAGCCCGCCCGGACGCCTGTAAGGAGACATTCGCGCCGTCGATATTCAGCCATTCTATATCGGGGTGTTGCATCTTTGACATACCCGCCACGTCTCCTTCATTAAAGGCGTCGACATGTGCGGATACGATGGCCTTCGGGAGGCGGATAACTTCTGTTGAACGCGACTTTACAGGCTGCGGTTTTGCGGGTTCAGACCGTTGCGTCTGGTATTTCTCTGGCGGAACTTGATCCGCCGGATCAATACAGGCGGTTAGCATTACAGGCGCGAGTAGGATTAAAACGAGAGCTCTCATGACGGTCTCCTATATAGGGCTTTCGGCCAACGACGGTGTACCCAGAACCATTGTTCGGGGTTTTCCCGAATACGGTCTTCCATAAAAGCGTTAATTTGCATGACCCCGGAGAGAACATCAGTCATTCGTTCATCCGTTATTTGCAGATCAATGGGGGGGTAGAAAGTAACAGTAAATCTAGACCTGTTCCGCGTAACGGCCATGGGCAACAAAGGCTGTCCGGTCTTAAGCGCCAGCCGAACCGCACCTTGGGCGGTCATGGCGGGTTCGCCAAAGAATGGAACCTCGACGCCTGTGTTGAATTTTTGATCGTTGAGCAGCGCAACGCTTTCGCCGGATTTCAGGGCTTCAAATAACTCTCGCCCCCCGGCGTGACCGGATTTTTTGACAAGATATTTCGTCCCATAAGACTCCCGCTGCTTTTTGACACGGGCGTCAATCAGCGGATTATTAATTTTCCGATATGTAATGCGAACCGTATGTGTGGATTGTGTCAAAACGGTCGCCATCACTTCCCAATTCGCGAAATGTCCGGTGACAATGATGGCGGGTTGATGTGCGTCAAAATGTTCGAGACCGACAATGGAAATCCGGCTGCTGCCTTCGAACGGGCGCAGCCTATGGGTCAGTGGAAATTCTGCAAAGGTCCGGCCCAAATTATCCCATTGCGCTGTCATAAGCGCTTTAATTTCAACATCCGTTTTTTCCGGGAAGGCCGTACGTAATCCTGTCTCGACGATATGACGTTTGGACGTCAGTGGTCCGATAATTTTCACGATAAACGCGCCAAGGCCCGATACAAAACCAAAGGGCAGAAGCCGCATTAAACCCGTCACAATATCATAGGCCAGCGCTTCGAGACGGTTCTTCATTTCGCCGTCTCGATGATTGGGTGCAACAGACGGCGCAGGGTCAACTCGTCCTCAAATACCACAGCGACCGGCCAAATTTGCACACCCTTGCGATAACCTTTTGGCAAGCGGACATAATCCTTTTCTGTCGTAATTAATCCGGCTTCCATTTCTGATGCAATCAGGAAAAGACCCTCAATATCCTCATCCTTATATTTATAGTGATCGGCGAAGCCTTCGGTCTCAATCACATTCGCGCCCGCGCGTTTCAAACTATCGAAAAATTTAGCAGGACGTCCAATCCCGGCAAAGGCGAAAAGCTTGCCTTTCGGGGCGTCAATCTTCGGCGCGAGATAGGCGGGGATGACCAGTTGTCCTGTCAGCTGCTCACGCAATGTTTCGGAGATTTGGTAATCCAAAGTAGGCTTCATCAAAATAACCGCATCCGTGCGCTCAAGGGCTGCACCTAGGTTCTCACGCAAAGGCCCGGCTGGAAAGACGCATCCATTTCCAAATCCGGTTTCGGCGTCTACAACCAACAAAGAAAGCGTTTTTTCAAGTAACGGATTCTGGTGTCCGTCATCCATGATTATAACCCGCGCCCCGTTGGATACGGCCGTCAGTGCACCTTCATCCCGTCCAGCAGCAACCCAAACTGGTCCATGCCTTCGTAGCAATAAAGGTTCGTCTCCCACATCGACCGCCGTATGGTCCGGGTCGACGGCTGTTGGACCTTTTTCGCGTCCGCCATATCCCCGCGACAGGCCATGCGCTTCAACGCCCAGACGCCGCATAGATTGCAGGAGATAAGCGACAACAGGAGTTTTCCCGGTTCCGCCTAAGGTCGCATTTCCGACGCAAATCACAGGCACTCCGGGGTCAATCGCTTCCGTGGTGTCTAGCCGGTGGGCGGCGGCTTTTGCATAAAGCCAACCAAACGGGCGCAGGATGGTGCGCAGAGCCGCTTTGGCCTCCGGGCCTGTTTGGTGATTCCAAAAATTGGGGGCCTTCATAATAAGGCTCTTAATTTTGCGACTGTATAAGCCAAGACGCTATCGCTTTCTTCGGCCAAAGATTTCGCCCGCCGCGCCATTTGGCCGGCGCTGCCTCGGTCCTTTAATAAGGCCATAATGGATTTCTCCAATTGCTTGGCAGACTTAACCCGAATGGCCGCATTATGATTGAACAGTTCAGCATAAAGTTCGGTAAAGCTGCCCACATGAGGTCCTGTCAAGATGGGAACGCTGGCGCGGGCAGGCTCCAACGGATTATGCCCGGTCAGGCTTGGATGTAGCGAACCGCCGACAAAGGCGACATCGGCTAGGTCCAGGGCCAGACCCATTTCCCCCAAGGTATCCATGATGTATATGGAGGTTTCGGGGCTTACCATCTCACCCTTTGATCGGATTGCATAATTATGTCCGGCGCAGAGAGCCGCAATCTCTTTGCCGCGTTCCGGATGGCGCGGGACCCAGAGCAGCAGGGCGTCTGCTTTTTGTGCCGGCCCGGAAATATGAGTTTTCAAAATCTCGGTTTCTTCTTCTGCATGGGTGCTGGCCGCGAGCCAAACGGGCCGACGGCCGATAGCGGCCTGAAGTTTTGCCGATTGCGCGGCGTCGAATTCTAAAGCAGGGGCGGCTGTTTTAAGATTTCCAATTTGCCCGACTACTTTGCCGCCTAGAAATTTCAGCGCATCATGGGTGAGCGTATCTGCGGGTAAAATAACGTCAAAGGTTGAGAAAACCTGCCGCGCAAATTTCCGCTTATTCCGCCAACGATCGATTGAATTTTGGTTCATACGGGCATTGATGAGTGCCATCCGTGCATGGCTGGCCTTGGTCTGCAACACAAGGTTTGGCCAGATTTCACTTTCGGCCCAAACGGCCAGATTGGGCGTCCAATGAGCTAAAAACCTTTCAACAAACCGCGGCCCGTCCAAAGGCACCATTTGGTGAAAGGCTCGGGGGGGCAAACGGTCGGCCATAATTTTCGCCGATGTCATGGTTCCGCTGGTCACCAAAATATGGAGTTTTGGATCATCTTCCAGTAACCGCCTGACGAGTGGCAGCAGCATGGACGTTTCGCCGACGCTGGCTCCATGCATCCAAATTAGCGTTCCGGGCGGACGAGGGAGGGAGGCCATGCCCTTACGTTCGCCGACGCGTGTTTCATCCTCTTTGCCGGATTTTACTCGCCGCGCGAGGACAAGGCCCGCAAACGGCTCCAGCATCCGCATCAGCCCTGCATATACCATAGCCCAACTCATGTTGATTTCACTGCCGCCGGCGCCGGCTCCACGGCTGTGTGGCCGAGTTCAATATCGGCTTCGGCCATCAGCGTGTTCATCTCGGTCTCTATTTGCAAACGAATGGCGTCTAATTCTGCATCGGAGGTGTGCGGCAAAAGGCTCACAGGTGTTCCCCAAAGGATGAGGCCTTTACCAAAAGGTTTGGGCAAAACGAAACGATCCCAGCTGCTAAATTGCTTACGGCGAGCTATGGAAAATGTGCAGGGCATAAGCGGCGCACCGGTGGCGCGCGCCAGTCGCAGCGGTCCGTCGCCGAGGCGTTGACGCGGTCCGCGCGGTCCATCCGGCGTAATGACGACACAGCCCCCGGATTTGATGGCGGTCACTGCGCCCGCTGCCGCCGCGTCGCCGCCCTTCGTCCTACCGGATTTTCGCGCACTGCCCCTCAAGGTTTGTAAGCCGAGGGCTTTGCAGGTCGCAGCCACAACCGCGCCGTCCCGAGAACGCGAAATCATCACATAGGGATCCAACTCATTGGATTCCCACGCCGCCGTTAACATCATGAAGCGGGAATGCCAGGTAAGGGCGATGACGCCGTCACCGCTGCCCAAAATATGTGATACGCGTTCGGCGTAACGCGTTTCCCATTTTGTTGTGCGTTTCACGAGGCGCATATATTGCGCGACGGACCAGCCGAGTGTGGATTGAACGCCGGGGCGCCGCAAAAGACGTTTGAACACGCGCGGCCTCCCTGTTAGCCGTTTCTACATGACCGACCTAAGCGATACGCCGCTGGACCTCAACAACCCGCGCCATAGGAAAAAAGCGCGCCGCGACCTTATATGGGGCGATCACGGCTTTTTGCGCCTGCGCTTCCCCAATCGGCATGATGTGGGTGGGGGCATGTACCGGGAAAACCAACCCTCGCCTGAACGAATAGAGCAGTTCGCAGCGGAAGGAATCAGAACGATCCTGAACCTGCGCGGCGTCTCACCAAAGGGCTATTACCTGCTCGAAAAAGAGGCCTGCGAAAAACACGGCATTACCCTTGTCGATTTTCGGGTCTATTCGCGGGACGTTCACACGGTCGAAAAAATAAAAGCTGCGCGCGACCTGTTCGAGGCGATAGAATACCCCGCCATCATGCACTGTAAATCCGGCGCGGATCGGACCGGGTTTATGGGCGTGCTCTATCGGCATTTCCACATGGGAGACACGATTGCGCAGGCGCTGGAAAGTGAGCTGACGCTCAAGAAGCTACATGTGCGCCAAGGTAAGACGGGGATGCTGGATTATTTCTTTGAGGACTATCTGCGCTACGCGGCGGACAATGATATCGAATTTATGGACTGGGTCGAGACGGTCTATGAACCTGCGGACGTGAAAGCGCGATTCATGGAGCAGTGGTCGGGTAATCCGATTACTGAGATTTTGCGGCGGGAGTAGGCATGACAGCCTTAATCATACTTGTTCTGCTCATTTTCTTATATCCGCTTTTATATTGGGTTTGGGGTGAGAATGAGGATTCGAACGAGCGAATTAGAAAAGATGAAAAATACTCATTCAAGAAAATGAATGCGGAAATCAACAAACGAAAAGAGACAGATAAAAGTAAGTAAGGCTTACCCCTTGAGCCCCGCATAAACGCCGCCGCGTTTTCGCAGTTCCTTATCTGTTCCGCTCTCCACAACGCGTCCATTTTCAATCACGTAAATCATATCCGCATTTTGTATAGTCGCCAGTCTGTGCGCGATGACGAGGGTGGTTCTGCCTTCGCTTAACGTCTCTAATGCGACTTGCACTTTGGCCTCGCTTTCCGTGTCTAGGGCAGAGGTGGCCTCGTCCAGCAAGAGGATTGGCGCGTCGCGTAAAATCGCTCGCGCAATAGACAGACGTTGCCTTTGACCGCCAGATAGCCCAGCGCCGTCTTCGCCGAGAACTGTGTCATAGCCATCAGGTAATCGGGAGATAAATCCATGCGCGTCGGCGGCTTTGGCGGCGTCGATGATGGCGTCTCGGTCCGCATCTAAATTCCCGAGGGCAATATTGGCTGCAATCGTGTCGTTAAATAAGACGGCCTCTTGTGAGACGACGGCGATTTGTTTTCTTAGACTCGCTTGGCTGACCTCGCGCACATCCTGTCCGTCTATACGGACACTCCCATCCGTGACATCATAAAGGCGCGGGATAAGATGCATAATGGTGGATTTGCCGCCGCCGGACGGTCCGACAAGCGCGGTCGTTTTCCCTGGCGCGGCGGTCAGGTTTAGCGCGTCCAAAGCCTGTGTTCCGTCGGGATAGACAAATCCCACATTGATGAAATCAATCTGCCCGTCTTCAATATTCAAATCCGTCGTAATGATGGCGTCGGTTAGCATCGGCTCTGTGTCGATGACATCGAAAATACGGCCGACGGAACTCAGGCTTTCCTGTATCACGTTGTTTAACGTGCCCAGTGCGCGTAGGCGCGGTGCGAGGATGAGCAGGCCTCCCAAGACACCCGCGATTTGTCCGCCCGTTGCCGTGCCTGCACCGAACTGCCAAACACCAAAAATGACAACTGCGGCAATGACCAACCCGCCGACAACTTCGAGGATAGGGTCCACCCGTGCTTGTTGCGTAATGAGTTGAAGATAGAGGCGAATGCGGTCATTAAAACTCGCGTTTAGGCGTGTCTGTTCGCGGGCTTCCAAACCGTAGGTTTTGACGAGCTGCGCCGCGCCGAGGCTCTCTTTTAACTCAGCGGTCATTTTGCCGATATGTTCCTGCACCTCTTTCGCATTGCCGCGCATGCGTTTGGAAATCGCGATAATCGGAAGAAGCGCCAAGCCGAAGATGAGCATAAAGACGGAAAGCTGCCAATTGGCTACCAGCATAGCGATGATGACAAGGATTACGCTGAGAAGATCTTTGACGAGATTGCCAAGTGTGCGGACTAGGCCTGCTGAGACGACACTTACATCATTGGTGAATTTCGCGATTAATTCGCCCGTTGGCTCGGATGCGGATTGCGCATAATCTCGGGCATGTGCGGCGCGCAGCATTTGTGTCTGCATTTTGCCGACGGTGTTCAGGGCAATAGAATTTGTCAGGATACGTTGGACATATCCCCCAATTCCTGAGGCCAATGTCAGGCCTAAAATAACGGGGAGAATGATTTTGGCGTAGCGCGCGGCATTTTCAACCGCGTCGCCGTCGCTATCCAAAGCCCCTGTCGCGTCGATGATAAGCTGAATGAGATAAACATAGCCGGCTGTCGCCGCAGCGAATAGCGCCATGAAAATGACGGCCAGAAATAAGCGTGTTTTTTGAGGCCAGATATAGTCTCGCCACAGGCGCGCAATGCGCTGGCGATCCGTCATATCTTTAGCCAATGACGCCGTCCCCATCCGGGTCGAGCAAGTCATGGGCGTGGAGGATGAAGTAGCGCATATGCGCATTATCAACGGTGCGCTGTGCGGCAGATTTCCAAGCTTTATGGGCCGTTTCAAAATTTGGATAAGCGCCAACATAATCGACGGCGCTCAAGTCTTTAAACTCTGTCCGATTTGGGTCAACGAGCTCACCGCCAATGACGAGATGAAGCAGTTGTGTGGATTTAGCATCCTCGGTTGATTTACGGTCTGACATACGGGTCCCCAGAAATTTAAAGTCACGGCCCTTTGCAAATTGGGCCAAATGCGGTTTCACCCGTTCCACTAACAAAGCGTGCAAGCGCGGGCCAGCACAAATCACGCCCAAACCGGATGTGCTTTCAGTATCGAAATGCGGTGATTTTCCGCGAATGTCGGAAACAATGCCGCCGGCTTCTGTCGCAATAAGAGCCGCTGCCGCCACATCCCAATCAGACTTGGGTGTGAAGGCGATTGTCGCATCTGCCTTCCCGCTGGCGACGAGGCACATGCGGTAAGCCATGGAATTAGCGACGCTGACATTCATTTCAGGAAAATCGAGTCGGCGAAACTTTCGCGGATAGCCAATCATTCGAATTCCGTCTATTTCCGCGGGGTCCGATACGGCAATCGCTTTGCCGTTCAAGGTTGCCCCGCCGTCAAGGCAGGCTTCATACATTTCATCTTTCAAGGGATTAAAAACGACGCCCGCAATGGCTTGGCCTTTTTCAATGACGGCAACGCAAACCGCGAAATTTGGAGTGCGGTCAATAAAGGCGCGGGTCCCATCAATAGGGTCTACAACGAAACTGCGCGGGCAGGCATGACGAGAATGGTCATCTTTTGTTTCTTCGCTTAACCAGCCATAACCCGGTCTGGCCGCGCGTAAGGTCTCTAAAAGAAAGTCATTTACGGCGATATCAGCCTCCGTGACCGGAGAGCTGTCAGCCTTATTCCATTTCTTGGAGTCATTTGCCTCAAAAGCGGCTTTCGCAATCGCGCCCGCATCACGAACGACATCGCGAATTAATTTTAGGTCTTCCTCTGGTATAACGCAGCTAGGATCCAGCAAGAGTCAAACCTTCACATAAGAGGCTCGGCGCGTTGGTCGCGCTGTCCATTTTTAAATCACTGGCGGCTGTCATCGTTTTATACATATCGCGCAAATTTCCAGCAATTGTGACTTCGGAAACGGGATAAGCGCGCGCGCCATTTTCAATTTTGAAACCGGAAACACCAACGGAATAATCACCGGTATTGGAATTGAGGCTTGGGCCAAACATTTCAGAAATTAAGAAACCTTCGCCGATATCAGCCATCAGCTGTTCTGGAGATTTTGCGCCAGCCGCAATCCAGGTATTTGTGGCGGATACGCCTGGCGGCGAGCCTATTCCGCGCGTCCCGTGACCGGTGGGGTCCAATCCGAGTTGACGCGCGCTGGACATGTTCAAAAGCCACGTTTTCAGGACGCCATTTTCAATGATATGGCGTTTTTTCACGTTTAAAGCTTCCCCATCCCAAGGTCGTGACCCATCCCCACGGGGGAGTAGGGGGTCTTCTAATATTTGAATATGCGGCGCGAAAACGGCCTTGCCCAAATCATCTTTGAGAAATGAAACCCCGCGCGTGATCGCCGGGCCTGATATGGCGCCCAACAATGCGGAAAGCAGACTGCCCGCGATGCGTTCGTCAAATAGGATAGGCAAGTTAGCCGATGGGATTTGCCGACTGCCTAATCGCGCGACGGCGCGCTGTCCGGCGTGACGTCCTATTATTGCCGGGTCAGGTAGTGCGTGAAAATAGCGGGCACTGTCAAAATCATAGTCCCGTTCCATCGCGCCGTCTTTTTGTGCTATTGCGGAAACAGACAAGCCGTGTCTGGACGCTCGCCAGCCATCGCGAAATCCGTGGCTGGTCGCATAGGAAAAGGCGCTGGTCGTCCAGCTGGCATTTGCCCCTTCCGCTTGGGACACGCCGGGAATGGACAAAGCTGCCGCTTCTAAATCGTGAGCGCGGGATTTTAGCGCGGCCGGGTTAATCTGTGTATCATCCCAAACATCCAGGGCTTCCGCCCCGCCCGGTTCGGAGAGCAAGCTTTCGTCCGGTAGCCCACAATATGGGTCCTCCGGTGCAAGTTTTGCCATAGCCACCGCTCGTTCCGCCAACGCCTGAATACTGGCGGTAGAGAGGTCGGAAGAGGAGACACAAGCTTGGCGTTTGCCAATCATGACGCGTAGGCCAATGTCGCGGCTTTCGCTGCTGTCCACGTCTTCCAACGCATTGTCGCGCACGGCGATTCCGAGGCTCCGCCCATGTGTGGCGACCGCGTCTGCTGTCTCGGCCCCGGCGACTTTAGCGGCCTTTAACAGAGCGTCCAAAGTTGGAAACAGCGCTTCCGCTGTGATGGGTTCGGATTTCATTGGGGGGGTGGTCAAGGGTTAGCCTGTAAATACAAGAAAGAGGATACAACCGGCTTGTCCTAAAAAGGTCACAAGTGTCAGAAGGGTTCCAACCAAGCGACCTTGGCCGAAGCTACCAGCCATTCCCATAGCATGTAGAATGCGGCCGATGAAAAAGGCTGCGCCAAATATATGGAGCACAAGCGGCGATGCGCTCAACATAGCAAGACCTATCAACCCGATTAAGGCGAGGGGCGCATTTTCGGTAAAATTACCATGGGCGCGAATGCGAGAGAGCATCAAGTCATCCCCGCCATCACCCAGATTGATTTTCTTACCAATCCGAACCTGCCCCACGCGGAACATCAAAAGTGGAGCAAGGATAAGATTAAGGGCGATATAGAACGCGACAATTTGAAATAATGTCATAGTTTTTCCGGTCTTTCAGTTATGAATATTATATATCTTGCAGGTTCAGTTTTGCGGCATCGGTCAGGACCTTCCGATGCGTTTCAGGTGACTGCGCGCCCTGCACCGCCATTTGACCGCCATATATAAATGTCGGGACGCCAGAAACGCCGAGGCCGCGGAAAAATAGAATTTCATTTTGCACATCGACTTTGTCTTTGTCGCTGGCCAAGAGCTCTTTGACGAGCTCTTTATCCATGCCGATGTCACCGGCAATTCGGGACAGGATTTTTATGTCTCCAATATCTTCGCCGTTTTCCATATAGGCGCGGAAAAGATGTTCAGCGCAGGCAGGGCCGACATTCTGCCCTTGCGCCCAACGCATGAGCCGATGAGCATTGAGCGTGTTGGGACGGCGCGTAATGGCTTTGAAATCGAAAGCGATACCGACGTCCGGTCCTGCGGCCTCCAAATGGTCTCGCATCTCTTTCCAACGAGAGTCTGGTTTATCGCCAAATTTATTTTTCATATAGGCGCGGTAATCCGCGCCCTCTTCGGGGAGGGTTGCGTCCAGCATGTAAGGACGAAATGACAGATTTGGG
>CALFWV010000162.1 GCA_937927825.1 uncultured Caulobacterales bacterium
GAATACGCCGCGTGACGCCCTGACCCGCTTTGAGCAAATGGTTGCTATGGGCGATATGAAAATCACGCCGGAAGCTGTCGCGGGACAAATTGCATCTGCCGTTGGGATTATTGTTCAAGCGACCCGCCTTTCTGACGGGCAACGCAAAATTACATCTGTTGCTGAAGTGACCGGGATGGAGGGTCATGTTATCCAAATGCAGGAACTGTTTAATTATACCCGCACCGGAACAGGTCCAGACCACCAAGTGATTGGAGAATTTCGCGCGACTGGCATACGGCCTAAATGCCTGGAAGAAATTATGACACTTGGGATTCCTCTGCCCGAAGGTTTATTTGAGCCTAAAGTTTTACAGGCCGGTCAAATGTCGGAGCTCTCCTTAAAAGAGCGGGTTGGCTAGTGTCGCCGGGGCAAAAACTTGTAATTTATGGCCTCGTTTTCGCGGCGACTGTTCTTTTTGTGCAAGCCATGCTGGGCCTAGGCAAACAAGCTTCACGGCGGGTAAGGTTAGCGAATGACCGGCTGAAGCGCGTTGCAAAATCCGGGAGTGAAGGCGAGGCGCTGCTAGGACTTCGGCGAGCTAGATCTATGAACTCAGACGGACATATTGCAGGTCTGAATGTGCGCATTTCTCAACTTGTGATGCAGTCTGGACTCCCGCTAGGTCCTTATGGATTTTACTATGTCAGTCTCGGTATGGCAGCTTCCATGGGCATTACCGGATTTTTGGTGATGAGTACGCCTGTTTGGGCCGTTGTAGGGTTTTCCATTGGCTCTATTTTCCCAACTTTAGCGATTTCATTTCTGGTCAAACGACGCCAAAAAAAGGCCGTTGGGCAGTTGCCGGACGCTTTGGATGTGATCATTCGCTCCCTTGCTGCGGGCCACCCGGTGCCTGTTGCAATGGCCTTGGTCGCCCGGGAGATGCCGGACCCTATTGGAAGTGAGTTTGGTATCGCCTCTGACGAAGTTAGTTTCGGGTCGACAATTTCGGCTGCCGTTCAAAAGATGTCCGACCGTATTGGACACGAA
Source organism: uncultured Caulobacterales bacterium (assembly GCA_937927825.1). GTDB lineage: Bacteria > Pseudomonadota > Alphaproteobacteria > Caulobacterales > Maricaulaceae > Litorimonas. The sequence goes on from CALFWV010000162.1 coordinate 1,033, forward strand.
GATTTCGAACTCTTCTCGGCCATGATACGCCTGCAAGAACGGACAGGCGGGAACTTGGCTGAGCTTTTGCGGTCAAATGCAAAGACAATTCGCGACCGCCAAAAAATGCGGTTAAAGATTAAAGCCGCCTCCGCAGAAGGACGCATGAGCGCACTGATTTTAAATGCTGCGCCAATTCTTTTATTTATCTCAGTGAATAAAATGAGTCCTGACTTTTACGGCGAGGTAAAAGACAACCCGATTATCACCTATTCGCTCTGGGGTGTTGTTGTTTGGATGGTGATTGGCAATCTTGTCATGCGTAAACTGATAAATTTCAAGATATGACCTTCCATAACGCCCTCACAATTCTGATAGCGATGACCTTTTTGAGCATTTCATTTATTCTATGCTTCATCGCCGTACGTGGTGCGGTTTTAGAGAGCAAGCGTGTTGAAAGACGGCTCGCTGGCGGTGCGCGTCTGGACGAAGATGAAGATTTTGGAATTGGCGCAAAATCCCGTGCCAAAAGAAACCTCCTATCCCAATTGGGGTCTCACCTAACCTTGCCGGATGCCAAAGAAATAACGCGATTGAGATTTATACTGGCGCAGGCCGGGTTTTTTGATGGCGGTATTGTCAAAAGCTTTCTAGCGGCTCGCGTCATTTGTTTATTTGGCCCCGTGGGAATTTGCCTCATCGCCTGGGGAGCATTGGCTGCAAAAATCGGGACAACACCGGCTATTTTGATTTGCTGCTTATTGGTTATTGCAGGCTTATTCGGGCCGGAACAATTCCTTCGATTTAGAGCCCGAAAACGCACCGACCAGTGCCGTAAAGGCTTCCCGGACATGATGGATTTGATGACCGCCTGTGTTGAAGCCGGACTGGGCATGGATGCTGCGTTAGTACGCGTCGGACACGAATTGGGCGGGCGTTACCCTGCTCTCAAACAAAACCTCGATATAATGAACTTGGAACTGCGCGCCGGGCGAGAGCGGAATGAAGCTATGTTAAATTTCGCAGACCGCCTCAACCTAGACGAAGCAAAAGCATTAGCCATTATGTTGAAGCAGGCAGAGGAAATGGGCTCGTCTGTTGGGAAGGCCTTGCGGACCTTCTCTGATGATATGCGGCATAAACGAATGATGAAAGCGGAAGAAAAAGCTGCCGCGCTTTCAGCGAAACTTACGGTGCCCCTAATTTTATTTATTTTTCCAACCATCATGGTGATGTTGATGTTGCCCGCTGGCATTCGCATTATGGCGGGAATAACGTGATGATACGTTATTTTTTGGTGCCTATATGTTTGGCTTTATGTTTGACTTTGCCGCTTTCGGCCCAAGCCCGCACCCTGCCTGCGCCTGAAATCCGCCACGTTCAAACAGACTCCACCGATGTGTTCGAAGTTTTATTGACCTTGCGCCGCGCTCAAAACGCACTGAAAATCCGTGACTATGAAACCGCACGGCAAGAGTTTGAAAGCGTGCTCATGCATGATCCGAATTTGGAGGACGCCCGGGACGGACTCCGCCGGACGTTAATCGCGTTGGGAGACACAACATCGGCGCGCACTCTGATAACGGATATGTCGTCCGTCGACGCTGTTATTATCCGGGTTCGGTCAGGCGACGTGAAAGCGCCCAATGATTTTCTGATTGCGACTTTAGAAAATAACCCGGACCCGCGCCTTTGGACATTGTTGGGCCAGTTGCAAGACACACAAGGCGCATTCTCCTCAGCTCGCCAATCCTACGCTATGGCTGGACTGGCGGGAGCCAGGGCCGGACTAGCGGAAAATAATATCGGACAGTCGCACTGGCTCGCGGGTGAATATGACTTGGCATTAAGCGCGTTTGAAAAAGCCGTAACGCTCGATCCGCTGGACACGCAATTTGATAATAATCGTCGGCGGACCCTGGTCCAACTTGGCCGCACACAAGACGCCATTTCGGGATTAAATGCCCATCGCGCAGCTGTGTTTTTAGCCAAAGCGGGCGATAAGGCCGCCTCAGAGAATGAATCAAAACTTGCGCGGCTGCTCTATGAAAAATCTCTGGACATTGCTCCCAGGCACAACCCGCTCACAGCGCAGAAATTAGCGCGTTTGAAATAAGGGCTCCAACGCCAAAGAAGACACCGAGGCTGAGCGATAAACCAATGAGCGTTAAAACGCCGTCCCGTGCGGTAATCCCCAGACCCAAAAGTAAAATGATCGCTGCTGGCGCGACGACCCCAAAGGGCACCATGCCGAGAACGAAAAACGAAAGCGACAGAACAATCGCGACAAGGGAGATCACAACCTGCATAGGTCCGGTGGTCGCCCATTCAAGGCGGGGCCGGATAATCGCATCTATTTTCGCGAGGACAGGACGGACCTTGGCTTGGACTTTTGACAACTTATCGGACGGTATTTTTACCCGACGTAACACTTCCGGCATCCAAGGGGTTTGCCGCCGGAATAACAACTGGACCGCAAAAACAATGACAATGACGCCAAATGCGGGCGGAATCCCCGGTAGCATGCCCAAGGGCGTCATCATACACAGACCGCACAAAACCATGATGGGTCCGAACGATCGATTGCCAAACCCTTCCACCACCGTTTTTAGGTCCACGGAATCCGAACCGTCCATCGCTGTATCAATCTGATCCATAACGCTTTGCAGAGGCGCATCAGCATGGGTATCTGTATTTTCATCCATGACGTGACAAATGTGGCCTCCACGGCTAGGGGGCAAGCCCGTATTTTATTAAAACTTAGATTAATTTAGGGCCCGAAGAATGGAATTGGAGTTGTGGCTCAGCCTCGTCGCCCTGTTCTTTACAGGCGGATTAACCCCGGGCCCGGCCGTAATGCTCGTCTTGGCTTCGTCATTTCGATACGGGTTTAAGCCCGCGCTCCTCCCCGCCCTGGGCGTGGCTTCTGCGAATGTGCTTTGGCTATGTGTGGCCGCCAGCGGGACCGCCGTCCTTTTTGAGATTTATCCGCGCGCGACGCTCGCGCTAAAAGTTACCGGAATTCTCGTTCTCGGTTGGATGGCCCTGTCGGTGATGTTTGGACCGCTCCCTCGGTTGGAGCCGGATCCGGAGGACGCCCCGAAACGCGGTCGGCTCTACGTCAAAGGGTTTTTACTTCAAATCACATCGCCCATGCCTCTGGTCTATTTTGGGATGTTGCTGCCGCTCTATTTCCAAACGGACGCGGCCCTCGCCCCGCAATTTTTTACCATGTTGGTAACGGTCACAGTGCTGGAGCTTTTCGGCCTGTCCGTCTATGCTTACGCCGCGCAATCCATTCGTCGCTTTTTGCAACATCCCCGAACGGGGCGAATCTTTAATGTGCTTATTGGTCTCATCATGATTGCGTCCGGCGTTTTTGCAGTTCTTTCCACCGCATAGGCCTTGCAAAGATTGACTGCCCCGCTATCAGGCCCGCGAGCATAAAAGGATAAATTCTCCATGGATATGAGCAAAATTCCAACAGGCGAAAACCCGCCGTTTGACGTGAATGCGATTATTGAAGTCCCGCTTGGAGGCGAACCGATTAAGTATGAACTGGACAAAGCGTCCGGTGCGATGTTCGTGGACCGGTTCCTCTATACCTCTATGCGCTATCCCTGCAATTATGGCTTCCTGCCACACACATTGTCAGATGACGGAGATCCGACAGATATTATGGTCGTCGGCCAGCGCGCGGTCGTGCCGGGATGCGTTGTGCGTGCCCGTCCTGTAGGTGTCTTGCTTATGGAAGACGAGGCCGGCATGGATGAAAAAATTGTTGCGGTTCCGCATGGTAATCTCACGCGATATTACGATAATATCAAAACTTACACAGATTTACCGCAGGTTCTCCAAGACCGAATTCCGCATTTCTTTGCGCATTATAAGGACCTTGAGCCAAATAAGTGGGTGAAAATACTTGGCTGGGAAGGCCCGGAGAAAGCCGGAGACATGATAATGAACGGTATCAAAAATTTTAAAGGCTGACGCTTTCTCTCTATTCCCAAGTTGGACTCGTGCTATACGGGTTTAAAAATTGGGGATGTCATGATTAGACCTATCTTGCTGGGCTCAGTCTTTTTATTGGCGGCGTGCGGGATTCCTGCTGCCGAACACGTCTCTAACTCAGACGTTCAAACGCGTGAAGCCCCTGAACCGGGATATGTATCAGACTCGACGAAACGCCTGAATGCCGCCCTCGCAAATCGGCTGCCTTTAGGAAATCAGCAAGACTTTGAGGATGCCTCACGCGGCTTTCTCGCGGCCATCTCTGCCCCGGCCATATTGGATGATAACGGGGCCTCCGTTTGGGACATTGCGCAATTTGATTTTGTCACAGGCGCCGCGCCGGACACCGTAAATCCATCCCTTTGGCGGCAAAGTGAGCTCGTGGCGAAACACGGCCTCTTTGAAGTGGCCCCGGGGTTATACCAAGTCCGAGGGTATGACCTATCCGTCATGACCATAATTCAGGGTCAAAGCGGCTGGATAATAATCGATCCCCTGACAAATGTCGAAACGGCGAAAGCGGCCCTGACTCTCGTCAATGACACTTTAGGGGAAAAGCCTGTTTCAGCCCTTCTTTACACCCATAGCCATGCTGATCATTTTGGCGGCGCAAAAGGCATTCTGCCCGATGGGGCGGGGAATGTGCCCGTGATCGCTCCCCAGCATTTTTCCAAGGAAGCGGTAAGCGAGAATGTCTTAGCGGGAAATCATATGACGCGGCGGGCGACGCTTATGTTCGGGTCGACCCTCCCGCGGACTGCAACAGGCCATGTGAGTTCCGGGCTGGGACCGGGACTGCCGCGCGGCAATGTGAGCTTAATTTTGCCAACGGAAGAGTTGGGCGACGGCATCACCCAAAAACTTATCGATGGCGTCAAATTTGAGTTTATGGATATGGGCGGGACAGAAGCGCCCAGCGAATTCATTTTCTATTTGCCGGAATTCAAAGCCCTCCACACGGCCGAGGTTGCCAGCGGAACTTTTCACAATGTGCTAACTCCGCGCGGCGCGAAATCCCGCGACGCACTGGCTTGGTCACAAGGTATCGACGCGATGCTCGCACAATATGGCGAGGTCTCGGACATCGTGCTGGCCAGTCATCATTGGCCGAAATGGGGCACGGACCGGGTGAAATCTCACCTTCGCAATCAACGCGATATCTATCGTTATGTGCATGATGCCACCCTGCGGGCAGCCAATAGCGGCTCGGGTATGCGCGAGGCCGCAGAGCAGATGCAAGCCCCCGAATTCCTCCAAACAGACTTCGGGGCCAGGGGCTATTACGGGACGCTCAACCATAATTCCAAAGCCGTTTACCAGCATTATTTTGGATGGTGGTCGGGAGTCCCTGCCGATTATCATAAGTTGCCGCCCGAAGCTTCTGCAAAAAAATATGTGGCGGCTATGGGCGGGGCGGACGCCGTTTTAAATCAAGGCCGGCAGGCCTATGAGGCCGGAGATTTTCGCTGGGCGGCCGAAATTTTAAATCATCTCGTTTTTGCAAAGGCCGGCGGACAATCCGCAAAGAATTGGCTCGCGGCGACATATGAACAATTAGGATATCAAGCCGAAAGCGGAGCGTGGCGGAGTTATTATCTGACAGGCGCTCAAGAGCTGCGCGTCGGTTTGGTCGCGCGTGATGTCGCCAACCCAGGCAGCGCTGATGTGTTGAGGTCTGTGCCCACGCGCGTTTTATTGGACGCAATGGCGGTTAGATTTGATGGGTCAAAAATTTCCAAGTCGCCGAAAACTTTGAATTTCATTTTCACCGACATCGAAGAAAATTTCACCATAGAGGTGAACCGCTCCACCGCTCTCGCCCGTCCGGGCCTATCGAACGACCCTGCGGCGACACTCACCCTCACGCGCAAAGCGTTCAATAAATTATTGAGCCAACAGGCCGAGTTTGGGGACCTTATGAAAGCCGGAGAGATAGACTTGTCCGGCAATCCCTTGGCAGCGAGAGATTATCTCACCGCTCTGGAGACGCCGGAGCTCTGGTTCAATATCGTAGAGCCTTAAGTCCGCTATTTAGGTGTGATCCGCAGCAAGCGCCCGTCATTATCTTCCAAGACATAAATCGCGCCATCTAATCCGGTTTCGACTTCGCGGATACGCTTGCCCCACTCAAATCGTTCTGCCTCTTTGGCTGTCGGACCGCGATTGCCCTCTTCAAACTCAACACGGATAAGAGCCTGAGATGACAGCCCGCCGATGAAACCATCTCCTTGCCAATCGGCAAATTGTGAGCCGTCATAGATTGTGAAGCCTGCCGGGCTAATCGCCGGAACCCAATAAGCGGCCGGTTTTTTAAACACAGGATTCGTGTCGTGATCCGGAATGTCGATACCGGAATAATGTTTCCCGTTTGAAACAACCGGATATCCATAATTTGAGGACCGAACGATGTGGTTCAACTCATCCCCGTCTCTTGGACCCATTTCGTGGACCCAAAGACGGCCCTGCGGGTCAAAATCTATGCCCAGCGGGTTCCGGTGGCCCAATGTCCAAATTTGCTGGGTCACCCCGCCTTGAGCGGCGAAGGGATTATCTTTTGGAATAGAGCCATCGGCATTAATCCGAACAACTTTGCCCAAATTCATATCCATATTTTGAGACGGTGTGAATTTCTGCCGCTCGCCGGAGGTGATATAGAGATATCCGCCGCCGTCTTTTGCATTTTCAGGGCTGAACGCCATGCGGTGACCATAATGACCATTGCCTGTCACTTTCGGGGACTGCGTCCATACACGCTCGCGTTTCACCAAAGACCCACCGCGAGCCGATGTCGTTAAGGTCGCGCTGTCGACAACCGCGCCGGAGAGGCTCTCATCTTCGGAGTCCCGCTCCACATAGGAAATATAAACGCGCTTATTATCTGCAAAATTAGGATCCAGAATAATGTCCCCCATTCCGCCTTGGTTCCGTTCCGTTACGGAGGGCACATTCCCAATTTTTCCGAGCTTCTTGCCATTTCGCCCGACCAGCCA
>CALFWV010000163.1 GCA_937927825.1 uncultured Caulobacterales bacterium
AACTCATTATGGACCCAAAATTTTGAAAACTCTTTTCCATTCGCGCATTCGCTTTGCGCAATTTCATTTTCGTGATGCGGGAATTTCAAATCGATTCCGCCGCAATGAATATCAATTGTTTCGCCCAGCGTCGCTTTCGCCATAGCGGAACATTCAATGTGCCAACCCGGACGACCCGGCGTTACGGCGAAAGGCCGGTTTCCGTATTTCCGCCAGTCGACAAAATAATTAGACGCGCTTTTTTGTTGGCTCCATCCTGGTTCGCCGTCTTTCGCAGGTTTCCACAAAATAAAGTCTTCGGGGTCATTTTTATAGCCTGCCACCTCAACTCTTGCGCCTGCCAAATTATCACTAAGCGAACGATTAGAAAGTTCGCCATATCGCCTATCGGAGCTATGCAAAACCGCGTGTGCGTCCATCTTCTTAGGACTAAATAAGATGTGCCCCTCGGCCTCGTAAGCTATGCCTTTATCCATCAAAGTGATGATAATATCGGCCATTTCTTGGATATGCTCAGTCGCTTTCGGCTGCACCGTCGGGGTCAAGCAATTTAGGGCCGCTAAATCTTCATAATAAATTCGCGCATATTTTTCTGTAATCTCGGAAATATCTACGCCCTGCTCTGTCGCAGCTTTGATAATTTTATCATCAACGTCGGTAATATTCCGCGCATAGACCACATGCTCTTCACCATAGATATGGCGCAGCACGCGGAACAGCACATCTGCCACAACAGCCGCGCGCGCATTGCCGATATGGGCATAGGAATAGACCGTCGGCCCGCAATTATACATCGTCACGCGTTTCGGGTCTTGCTGGGTGAATGGCTCTTTCTTGCGCGTCAGCGAATTATAGAGTGTAAGCGGGTGTTCAGTATCAGTCATGCGCGCGTGTTAGCGTCCCGTATGAGACTTTTCCACCTTTGTTTCCCCGCGATTTCCGGCTTGTTTTGCGGTCAAACTTTACCCACATAACGCTTATGCAACGCATCCATTTTTTTGTTATTGCCGTGATGATCGTCCTTGGCGGTCTCGCTGTGCGCGACCTGACCAAACCTGTTGAGCATCAGCTGAGCTTCAATGTGCAGGGCGAGACGGCCTTTGTCTTCGGCACCACGGATAGCAATTCCCATAATCTGATAAAAAGCCTGTTGCGCGAAAACCCGCAGGTCACACGGCTCGTCCTTCAGGCTATGCCCGGCACGCAAGATATGGATACCAACCGCCGCGTCGTGATGGATATTCGCGCGGCGGGGCTTGCCACCCATGTTCCCGCAAATGGCCGCATTGCGAGCGGCGCCGTGGATTGGTTCATCGCGGGCAGCCCGCGCACAATAGAGTGCGGCGCGATGATTGGCGTCCATAGTTGGGGCAGCAAAACAGGCGAGCGCGGCGATAAAGCCTTTTATGACGGTCAATTACGGACCCAACGCTGGTTCCTGAAAAAAATGGATGTCGACCCTGATTTTTATGAGTTTACCCGCGCCGCCGCGGGACCGGATGACATTCACTGGCTGAGCGTGGAAGAGATGCTGCGATATGGTTTAATCAGCGAGGACCCGGGGTGCGAAGATCGATAAGTTATTTAGGGTTGGTCCTTATATTGGTCTTTATTAGCGGTTTAATCCCCAGACGATTGCAAAGCGCGACCCTCCCGCAAGACACTTACTCCATTTGCGAGAAACTTGGGAATGATGTGGTCGTTGGGTCGGGCTGGCCATTTGCATTTATTTACGACGGCAATATCACATCACCTGTATGTTCCGCGGGATGGTCCCAAGTGCTGCTTTTTCACGATGGGCTCAGTCTCCCGAACCTTTTCCTCACACTAGCGCTGTCGATGGTTTTGAGCGCAATGATTCTGTTTGGTTTCAGTCGTATAAGACGACAGCGTTCGGAATAGCGCTGCGTCAGGATTGCACGCTGGTTTTTCGAGGCGGGGGTGCCTATATGCTGTGTCATGACAAAACCGACCCTGAAACCTGTGCCCCACGCGGTCCGTCCCTCACAAGAAGACGCGATGGAGGCTGTGCGAACATTGATTGCGTGGGCGGGGGATAATCCGGATCGCGAAGGCCTAAAAGACACGCCCAAGCGCGTCGTCAAGGCGTATCGCGAATGGTTCCGGGGATATGACCAAGATCCGGCAGAGGTGCTGTCGCGCGTCTTTGAGGATGTATCGGGCTATGACGACATGGTAATCCTGCGCGAAATCGACGTGGAATCGCATTGCGAGCATCACATCGCGCCCTTCCTCGGCAAAGCTTGGGTGGCCTATTTGCCAACCGATAAAGTCGTCGGTATCTCAAAACTCGTGAAAGTCGTCGAGATTTTCGCCAAACGTTTGCAGACCCAAGAAACCATGACCGCGCAAATCGCCGATGCGATTGAAGACTCGCTCAAACCGCGTGGCTGCGCGGTGATGATTGACGCCGTCCATCAGTGCATGAGCACACGCGGTGTTCACCACCCCGATGTGTCCACGATTACAACGCAGTTCACGGGCGAGTTCAAAACCAACCCGGCCCTACAGGACCGGTTCTTGCGGGTTATCGGGAAGTAGCCCGTATTCGTCCCGTGCGTTTTGGAAAATGCAGGCAATAAAAAACCCGCTTCACGGAGCGGGTTTTCTGATTTTCGAAGGGCCGCGCTAAATTAAGCGGCTTTGGACTCTTCCAGCTTAACAAGCTGCTTTTTAATTTTCTTGGCTTTGTCCGTCAGCTTGTGATTTTTCGTGCCCATCAAGAACGCGTCAAGACCGCCTTTGAAATCAACGGTGCGTAGCGTTTTCGCCGCAATCCGCATTTTGAACTTTTGGCCCAACGCGTCAGAAGACAATGTGACGTTACAGAGGTTTACCTCAAAACGACGACGCGTTCTATTCATCGCGTGGGATACGTTATTTCCGGACATAGGGCCGGTATTTAGAAGGTCGCAACGACGAGCCATGATAACACCTATCAGACATGAAAAAAGGCCCACACGGGG
>CALFWV010000164.1 GCA_937927825.1 uncultured Caulobacterales bacterium
AAAGCCCATGAGCTTGACGTAGACTTCTTGGCCTTCGGCGAGGAAGTCAGACGGGTGATTGACGCGTTCCGGTTTGATTTGGGACACATGGACGAGGCCGTCTTTTTTGCCAAAGAAGTTCACGAATGCGCCGAAATCGACGACCTTCACGACTTTACCTTTGTAGATCGCGCCGGCTTCCGGATCGGCCGTCAGGCCGTGGATCCATTCGCGGGCTGCATCGATGGATTTCTTATCCGTAGACGCAATCTTGATTGTGCCGTCATCTTCGACAGAGACGCGCGCGCCTGTTGTGTCGACGATTTCACGGATGACCTTGCCGCCCGTCCCGATGACGTCGCGGATTTTATCAACCGGAATTTTCATGGTTTCGATACGCGGCGCAAATTCACCCACTTCTTCACGAGCAGAGGCGAGGCCTTTGTTCATCTCGTCGAGAATATGGAGGCGGCCTGCATTGGCTTGCTCAAGCGCGGTCGTCATGATCTCTTCGGAGATACCCGCGATTTTGATGTCCATCTGTAGGGACGTGATGCCTTCGGATGTACCTGCAACTTTAAAGTCCATATCGCCAAGGTGATCTTCGTCACCGAGAATATCAGACAAAACAGCAATGCCGTTGTCTTCTTTGATGAGGCCCATCGCGATGCCGGAAACCGGACGCTTCAAAGGAACGCCAGCGTCCATCATGGCCAATGAACAGCCACAGACAGTCGCCATAGAGCTTGATCCGTTGGATTCCATAATCTCGGAGACGAGACGGATTGTGTATGGGAAGTCTTCCGGCGTCGGGAGAACAGCCTGAAGCGCGCGCCATGCGAGCTTACCATGACCATGCTCACGACGGGATGTGCCACCCATACGGCCAGCTTCACCGACAGAATATGGAGGGAAGTTATAGTGCAGGAGGAACTTGTTCTTAATGGTGCCAGTTAGCTGATCCACGAATTGCTCGTCATCAGATGTGCCGAGTGTGGCCACACAGAGCGCCTGTGTTTCGCCGCGCGTAAACAAAGCTGAACCATGTGTACGCTCCAGGAGGCCAACTTGGGACTCGATAGACCGGACTTGGTCGAGCTTACGGCCATCGATACGCTTCTTGGTTTTGATGACGGTTCCGCGAACCGTCTCAGACTCGATCGATTTGAATACGTCAGAGAAGACGTTGGATTTCATGCCATCCGGATTTTCTTCAGACTCAATAAGCGCTTCGGACGCCTCGGTGCGAACAACACGGAGCGCTTCTTGACGCTCCATTTTATCCGTTTTCTTATAGGCCGCTTTGATGCCTTTTTCGGCAATCTTCTTCATGGCTTTCTTCTCGGCGGAATAATCCGGCGTTTGGAAGTCCCACGCTGGCTTGGCAGACATTTCAGCCAATTCGATGATGGCATCAATAACGTCCTGACAACTCTCATGCGCGAACATAACCGCGCCGATCATTTGCTCTTCTGTGAGCTCGTCAGCTTGTGATTCCACCATCATGACGGCGTCTTCTGTACCCGCAACAACGAGGTCGAGCTCTGACTCTTCTAGCTCTTGCAGTGTTGGGTTCAAGACATAGTCACCATCGATAAGGCCCACGCGGGACGCCGCGATGGGGCCCATGAACGGCAGACCGGAAATAGCAAGGGCTGCAGAAGCGCCGACCATGCCGAGGATGTCCGGCTCGTTTTCGAGATCATGTTGCAGAACCGTGATGACGACCTGAACTTCGTTTTTGAATCCCTTTGGGAACAATGGACGGATTGGGCGGTCTGTCAGGCGAGAGATCAATGTCTCGCGCTCTGTTGGACGGCCTTCGCGTTTGAAATATCCACCCGGGATTTTACCCGCAGCGTAGAATTTTTCCTGATAGTTTACGGTCAGCGGGAAGAAGCTTTGTCCCGGCTTTTCGGATTTCGCAGCACAAACGGTTGCGAGGAGTGTAGTGTCGCCATAGGTCACAAAGACTGCGCCGTCGGCTTGGCGGGCCATGCCGCCGGTTTCGAGGGTCAGCGTGCGGCCGGCCCAATCAAGAGATACTGTTTTCTTATCGAACATACGTAGAGGTTCTTTCTTTCATCGTACTTACTTTATCTGCCTTTTGGCAGGTTCCATCTGCGGTCATTCGCGGGATGGACGGGTGTTGCATCACCACCGAAGAAAAGGATTTTCAACATCGGTAAATGCGCGAAAGGCCGCCCAGATGGCGGCACTTTTTCTTAGATAGTTTGGGGCTTATCGCGGGACGGCACGCGTAAATCTTTCAGATTTAAGCTGTCGCCTTATCGGCATTTCGCTTACGCGAATTGCCTGACTATCTGCGCAGACCCAAACGTTTAATGAGGTCCTGATACCGCTCTTCGCTTTTACCTTGGACATATGTCAGCAAGCTACGACGCTTATTGACCATCAAAAGCAAACCACGACGTGAGTGATTATCTTTTTTATTGGTTTTGAAATGTTCCGTCAGATTGACGATGCGTTCCGTCAGGATAGCAACTTGAACTTCAGGGGAACCGGTATCGCCCGGTTTCACGGCGTATTCATTGATCAAAGCGGCTTTGCGCTCGGGTGTGATCGACATCGTGTTTCTCCGTAATGGTTTTTACATATTGAAAACACGTTTCGGAACCAAAATTCCGTCACGTGGCTGGCAGAGCGCAATCAACACACCATCCGATTCTGCGCGCACATTGGCGTGGTTCAGACATTCGGGCGGCGCGTGAATTCCGCGTCCGTGTTTCAGGTCGATTGCATCTTTTTCTGTCACGGCCAGCACCGGGATGTCGTCCAGAGCGGTCGAAACAGAGAGCAGCCCCTCTGAGACGCGCGCCACATCGCACATCAGCGAGAGTTCGTCCAGTGTTATTGACTGCGCCGTAGTGAAGGGCCCTACCCGCGTTCGGCGCAAAACAGACACATATCCGCAAGCGCCCAGCGCGGCAGTCAAATCCCGCGCCAAAGAGCGGATATAGGTTCCCTTCCCGCAATCGACAGCAAAGCTCGCGGTGTTTTGCGTGACCGCTGTCAGCTCAAATCGATCGACGCGGACAGGGCGCGACTTTATCTCGACTGGCTCTCCCGCCCGCGCGAGATCATAGGCGCGCTTGCCGTCAATTTTTATGGCCGAGAATTTGGGCGGCACTTGCTGAATATCTCCCTGAAATTCGGCTAAAGCAGCGATGATTTGAAGTTCGCTTGGCCTGACGTCCGATGTCCGGGTTATTTCGCCTTCTGCGTCCTGGGTCGAGCGGGTTTCACCCCATGTGATTTCAAATGTGTAGGACTTTGCGGCGTCCATCATAAAGGGAACGGTTTTCGTCGCCTCGCCCAGCGCAATGGGTAAGATACCCGTCGCCAGCGGATCCAACGTTCCCGCATGTCCGGCTTTGGCGGCAGAGAATAGCCAGCGCACCTTGCTCACCATAGGCGTGGATCCCAGGCCATGCGGCTTATCCAGCACGACCCATCCGTGAACGGGATTGCCTCTGCGTTTTTTACGTCCGTTGGGGTCCATATTCCGGCCATTTTCTCAAAAAAAAACGCGCCCCAAAAGGGACGCGTGTAATAAGACTGCGCGGGAGCGCTAGTTAAAGATACCCGTGTCAGTGTCAATTTTACTGGACGTCATGTTGTGACGTACGAGACGACCGGTTGTATCGAAAAAGATTGTAAGCGTCTTGGCGTCGCCTTTTGCGCCGCTATCCAAAAGCCCATAATAAGGAATAAAGGATTTCGCTTTCAGTTTTGTTTTGGAGAAAGAATATTTCCAAATTTCATTCCCGCTATCCGTGTAGGTCGTGTCCAGCGGCTGGCCGAAAATGGCCTGGACTTCGTCTTGTGTCATCCCCGGGGATAATTTGGTAGCGACAGTCTCTTGCGTTTCTTCTTTTAGAACCTTGTTACCTGTCGACGTACAGGCTCCGGCAAGCAGTGCCGAGCTTAACATAGCGGCAATCATAATTTTTTTCATGGATATCCCCCTTGGCTTAATAATTCGCGTTCATATTATGAAGAATACAACCTGATGCAAGCCCAATCTCGAAATATGTTGGGAGAATCAAACCTCGGATTTATCTGGCCCTAGGTCCTGCTGAACGCGCGGATCCTGCAATAGGCGCGTCATTTCCTCTGCTGTGTCAAAGCTTTCATCTTTCATAAAGCGAAGACGCGGTGTCGACTTCATTTCCATTTCACGCCCCAAACGGCCTCGTAAAAACGAGCCGCAGCGCTGTAGCGCTTTTATCACAACATCAGGGTCATGGTCTGTGCCTAGAGGCGCTGCATAAACAATGGCGTGTTTTAGGTCCGGGGACGCCCGAACTTCGGAAATTGTAACAGACACACCCTGAAGATCAGGGTCGCGCAAGTGTTCGCGGTTTAGAATGTCGGCGAGGGCGCGCCGTATTAATTCGCCCGCTTTAAGCTGACGTTGAGACGGGGGACGGTTTTTAGACATGGGAGTTACCTAATGCGTGACTGCGGTTTTTCCAACCCGTCTCGTCACCTGTAAGATGACTGCTAGATTAACAACCTTTGCGATATTCAATCTCTTCTGTACAAGATGATAAAAATGTCACTAATAGACACAACGTTAGATATTTGTTAAGCAAGCCCAGTCCAGTAAAGCCTGGGAAATAAAGTGAGTAAGGCGCCTACCATGAAAAAAGACGTACGAACGGCAACAGAGGTTGACGCATATGTTGGCGCTCAGCTGAAAATATTGCGGAAAGCCGCAGGGTATAGCCAAACTGAGCTCGCGAATCAGGTCGGGGTCACATTCCAGCAAATCCAAAAATATGAACGCGGCACCAACCGAATCGGGGCCAGCCGTCTTTGGGGGTTTTGCAAAGTTTTCGATGTCCCGCCCGGACGGTTCTTTGACGGTGTCGACGCCCATTTACAAGCCACACAGACGGAAGCCAAACGCGCCTATAGTTAAGGCCGTTTCCGGTCCTAGAGCGTCAGGCCAAGCGTGACATTTGGCTATATCCGCAATGCAAATAACCTGAAAGACTATGCCGGCTCTAACTCGGCGGTGATTTGCCCCAGTCAGGCCCTACTGAAGGCTGCCGATTACGTCTGCATTTT
>CALFWV010000165.1 GCA_937927825.1 uncultured Caulobacterales bacterium
TGAAACAAGTTTTAAATCCTGCAAATAGAAAAGATGTTGTGGGCAATGTGCAATACGCAACTCCAAAACACGTGGAGCTAGCCTTTCGGTCCGCAAAGCCTTGGGCCGCGCCGGTTCAAAAACGTGTTGCCATTTTACGCGACTGTGCAGATGCGCTGGAGACGCGCCATGCGGAAATTTTCGCCTTGCTCGCCAGAGAGGCGGGGAAAACGGCGTCGGATGCTGTGGCGGAATTACGTGAAGCCGTCGATTTCCTACGATATTACGCAGGCCAAGCGGAGCTCAACGCGGGGGAGCCACTCGGTACGGTCGTCACCATCGCGCCGTGGAATTTTCCTTTGGCTATTTTCTTGGGCCAAATTGCAGCGGCTCTCGCAGCGGGAAATGCTGTGATTGCAAAACCAGCGGAGGCGACCTGTTTGGTGGCGCATTTAGCCGTCGAGATTTTGCATGCAGCAGGGGTTCCGAAAACGGTCCTGCAAAACCTTCCCGGCGAGGGCTCCGTTATTGGCGCAGCATTGACCTCTGACCCCCGTGCAAATGGCGTTGTCTTTACCGGCAGCACGCAGACGGCCCAGATTATTAACCGAAATGTTGCGCAGCACCTTTCACCCTCGGCGCCCTTAATTGCTGAAACAGGTGGTATTAATTGTATGATTGTCGACAGTACGGCGCTGCCGCAACAGGCGGTCACTGATATTATTGCCAGCGCTTTTCAAAGCGCGGGGCAGAGGTGTTCGGCATTGCGTCTGCTCTATTTGCAGGACGATATTTACGACAGCGTTTTGAAGATGCTGATGGAAGCCATGGATGAATTAAATCTGGCCCAACCATGGGATATCAGCACGGACGTTGGGCCGGTTATTGACGAAATGGCACGTGCGCGTTTCTCTGCTTATATTGCAAAATCTGATGTCATTCACCAATCGGGCGATTTGCCGGATATAGGTCATTTTATTCAGCCCACCCTTATTCGAGTTGGCGGGCGCGCAGATGTGACGGAAGAAATATTTGGTCCTGTTCTTCACGTCGCTAAATTCGCTCCGGAGACTTTACCCGCAATCGTAAAGGAAATTGATTCAGCGGATTACGCGCTGACTTTCGGGCTTCACACGCGCATTGATACGCGGGTGGATAACATCACCCGCCAGCTGCGCGTCGGAAATATTTATGTGAACCGCAATCAAATAGGGGCGGTTGTCGGCAGTCAGCCTTTCGGCGGATCAGGCCTGTCTGGGACGGGACCGAAAGCAGGCGGACCGGATTATCTACCGCGCTTTCTATCCATGGTAGCGGAGCATTTACCCACGCTAAAAAACCAGAGTTTAATTAGACGAGAAAAAGCTCAAAGCCTCATCGATGCTGCGGCGCAGACGAATTTAAAAACATTGCATACTGTGGATTGCCCGGGCCCAACGGGCGAGGATAATCGCCTCACAACTTATATTTCCGGCCGCACATTATGCCTTGGCCCTGATGTGGAATTACAGATGAATTTGGTTGGGGCCAATGGCGGGGTCGGTGTCCCGCTTCCCAATTTGGATTTAAATGCTCTAAAGCACCTGAGCGGCTTTTCCGGTGTCATACATTGGGGTGACGCCGAGGAGCAGCGTAAAACGAGGCTTGTTTTGTCTGAGCGAGACGGACCGATTTTACCGCTCGCGACAGGCAAAGATGTGCTCTGGGCAATGACCGCCGAGCAGCATATCTGCATCGATACGACAGCGAGCGGCGGCAATACGGAGTTGCTATCCGGAGGGGCGTAAGGGGCTATAGCGAGCCATTGATGAGTTTCATGACGCCTGAAAAATCCAACCCGTCTTCACCGGCACTTTCCATGAGTGCGTATAGGGCCATAGCTTGCGCGCCCAGCGGGGTTGCCGCTTTCGCAGATTGCGCTGCATCTTGTGCGAGGCGTAAGTCTTTGAGCATCATGGCGGCTGCAAAACCGGGCTGGTAATTCCGATTGGACGGTGCAGCTTCGACGGGGCCGGGTGCGGGGCAATAGCTGGTCATGGACCAATTCTGGCCTGATGCGGTGGACGCGATATCGTAAAATGTCTGCGCATCAAGGCCGAGCTTTTCGGCCAAATTAAACGCCTCGCATGTCCCAATCATGTGAATGCCCAGCAGCATATTATTCGCAATTTTGGCGACTTGGCCGTTCCCGGCACCGCCCGCGTGAAAGATATTTTTACCCATAATTTCTAAGATAGGCTTGGCGCGGGCATAGGCGTCATCGGTGCCGCCGCACATAAAGGTCAAAGTCCCGGCCGCCGCACCGCCAACACCGCCGGATACAGGCGCATCGATCATATCGAAGCCGTTGGTTTCTGCGAAATCGATGACCTTACGAGCTGTATCGACGTCAATGGTAGAGCAATCAATAAAGAGCGTTCCGGGACGAGCGTGTGTCATTACATCTGCGTAAACCAGTTCAACATGTTTTCCAGCGGGCAACATTGTGACCACGACATCTGCAGGGCCAACGGCGTCTTTTGCGTTCCCGGCTTTGACGCAACCTGCGCCAACCGCTTTTGCAACGGCATCTGCACTAATATCTAAAGCGCGAACTTCATGCCCGGCTTTGGCGAGGTTGGACGCCATGCCGAGGCCCATATTCCCTAATCCGATAAACGCAATCGTGGTCATGATAAAAACTCCAATGGGGCGGTGGCGTGACGCCCGAGTACGCGAGACACTTGGGCTTGGGTCACGCCGTCCATCTCATGTGACCATTTCGGATTGCGATCCTTATCAATTAATTGCGATCGAATACCTTCATAGAAATCTTGAGTTTTTAGGAAGCCCAACGAGTAATCCAACTCTCGCGTCATCGCGTCACGGAAATTTACTTTCCCGCCGCGGCGCATGGCCTCTAAAGTCACAGCTAAAGCCAAAGGCGACTTTCGACGCATGGATTTTGCTTGTTTGGTGGCCCAGTCGGACCCGTCCGTGTCAAGCGCGCGCAGGATAGCTGGAACTGTGGGCTCATCGAAACAGGAAATTGCGGAGGGCAGATTTTCGGCAAGCGGTGGACGGTTTACAAAGCGCATCATCACATTTGCGACGGCGCTATCGCTGCCGTCCAGATTCGCTTCTGCTAAAGCGGTGATGAGTGCATCATGCTGCGCTGTGGGCACATAGGCATTCGCAACACCTAAATCGCAGCTTTGCCCCGGTCCGATATTTGCGCCCGTGAGGCCCAACCAGTTTCCGATAGCGCTCCCCAAGCGTGGTAAGAAATATGTACCACCCACATCGGGAAAATACCCAATCCCGGTTTCCGGCATGGCAAAGCGGGTCGTGTCGCCCGCCACGCGGAGGCGGCCGTGAACGGAGAGACCAACCCCGCCGCCCATAACAAAGCCATCAATTAAGGCGATATAAGGTTTCGGATAGCGAGAGATATATTCATTCAAAGCGTATTCTGTGCGCCAAAATTTTTCAGCCCTATCATCGCCTGCCTTACCACTATCATGCAGGAGAATGACGTCGCCCCCGGCGCAAAAGGCGCGCTCACCTGCGCCGTCAATTACCACAGCGC
Source organism: uncultured Caulobacterales bacterium (assembly GCA_937927825.1). Taxonomy (GTDB): domain Bacteria; phylum Pseudomonadota; class Alphaproteobacteria; order Caulobacterales; family Maricaulaceae; genus Litorimonas. The sequence continues at coordinate 3,548 of CALFWV010000165.1, forward strand.
CCACAGCCGGGTCAGCTGCATAAGATTGTAGGGCGCGGGTGATTTCAACGCACATTTCTTCCGTCAGGGCGTTCAGAGCC
>CALFWV010000166.1 GCA_937927825.1 uncultured Caulobacterales bacterium
GCAAGCCGAGAGGGGGAGTAGCGCAGAGGCAATAAAAAAGGCTAGATTTCGCATCTGCAAAACCTAGCCGGAATTTTTAAAAACGCAAACTCGCGTTTTTTTGAGGCGTTTTAACCGTCCAATTCAATACTGGTCGGGTAAGGAATTGTGATGTCATTCTCATCAAAGGCTTCTTTGATGGATTTCTTCAAATCGAACATCACGTCCCAATAATGTTCCGGCTTACACCACACCCGGCTTTGGATGTCGACAGAGCTTTCGTTCAGCGTGACAACTTTTGCCCAAGGACCATGCGGTTCTGACAAGACGTCGGGATGTTGTGCGGCCACTTCATTTATCACTCTGATGGCCTTATCAATGTCATCATTATAATGAATGCCATAATCCACATCCACGCGGCGCAGACCGAGTGATGTAAAGTTCTTGATGGTTGACCCCCAAGCTTCGCCATTGGCGATGATAGTCTTCACATTATCGACCGTTGCGAGGTTGGTCGTGAAAATGTTCACATCATTCACGACGCCTTCATTGCCCGCAACTTCAACATAGTCGCCAATTTTATAAGGGCGGAAGAGCATGAGCATCACGCCTGCCGCGACATTCCCCAGCGTGCCCTGAAGGGCCAAACCAATCGCCAATGTCGCTGCGCCGAGGACGGCGACAAGCGACGTGGCTTCGACACCAAGCTTTGTAATCGCCGCGATAAGGACGAAAGCTTTGATGACATATCCGACAATTGACGCCAGGAAATTCGCCAGTGTCTCGTCAACATTCGGGCTTTTAAGTGCCAGTTTTTTGGCCGTCGCGGAGAGCTTTTTCGCAATCCAAAAGCCAATGATAAGAATCGCAAGGAACTGTACCAATTGTATTGCGAGGCCGGGGCCTTCTGTAACCAACCAATTCATGGCCGTTGTTGCGAAGCCGCCGGCGTCGCTGACTGCGCCGGTGGCGGCGCCTGCGACATCTGCTGCTGCGTTAGAGGCTGCGTCTTGTGCTGCCATGATTGAATCCTCCAGAGATATTAAGCGTTCTTTTGTTTCAAGGCTTTGAACTTGGCTAAGCTGTCGCGGCCCTTTGAATTTTTGACATGTTGTTTGATTTTGACTTCATGCGGATAGGGAATGCTGATTCCCGCCGCATCCAGCGCTTCTTTCACGGGTTGTGAAATTTCCGTGCTCAGCGCTTTGTAATCCGCCGCATCGCACCAGGCCCGCAATTGTATATCGACGGAGCTATCGCCTAAATTCACGACCTTCGCCCAAGGTGCAGGCTCTGCGTGAACGCGCGGGTTTGCAGCTGCGGCGGCAGTTATCGCATTGATAGCGGCATCAATATTGTCGTCATAGCTGATGCCAAAATCTCTATCGAGACGGCGCGCGCCCATAGATGTGTAATTCTTAATGGTGCCGCCCCAAGCCTCGCCATTTGCCACGATGATTTTGACGTTATCGGCGGTGCTGAGGGTTGTTGCGGTCATCTCAATGCCTGTGACTTTGCCTCGGGAGCCGCCAACCTCAACTTCATCTCCAATCTTATAAGGTTTGAACAAGATAAGCATAACGCCCGCTGCGACATTGCCCAAGGCCCCTTGCAGGATGAACGCCAGCGCAGCACCGGACGCCGCAATCAAACCAAAAATAGGAGATGTATCCACACCAATTACCGAGAGGGCGCCCATAACGACGACGACCATGAGTAAGAATTTTATGAAGCTTGCAAAAAAGCGGGACAGACCGGGGTCGGAATTGGGGGCTTTATTGAAGACACCTTCAGCTTTGGCTGCGATGCCACGCGCGATGCGGAAGCCTATGAGCAATATAACGAGCGCAATGAGAGCTGGCACAGCATATGTTGCGGCCAAGGATAAAATTTTATCCGTATTCATTTTTGCCCCTCCAGGTGACTCTCGTATTTGGGTAAGTAAGTCATCTAATCAGAACGTCAAATATCTAATGCAGTTAAGTCTCGGCCGCTGTGGCTTCGGCTTTCAATCGGTTCATTTCATCGCGCAATCTTGCGGCTTCTTCGAACTCCAAATTTTCGGCCGCTTCAAACATGCGTTTTTCTAGATTCGCCATGGCCGCCTGCATATTCCCGCCCATATAAGGTTCGGAGCTTTCCGCCATTTCAAGAGCCCGAGCTTTGCCGCGCGCGCCTTTTTTGCGGCCAGAGGGGGTGTAGCTATTCGCTTCATCTTTGATCTTTTGCGACGCGGCGCTATCGCCAACCATATCCGCAACGCCGCGCAGGACAGTTTTCGGGGTGATACCGTGTTCGATATTATGCGCCTCTTGACGTTTGCGGCGGCGCTCAGTTTCGTCCATCGCGCGCTTCATCGATCCCGTGATTTTATCCGCGTATAAAACGACTTTCGCTTCAGCGTTACGGGCCGCACGGCCAATGGTTTGGACCAGCGCGGTTTCAGAGCGCAAGAAGCCTTCCTTATCCGCGTCCAAGATCCCGACAAAGGCACATTCCGGAATGTCCAAGCCTTCGCGCAGCAGGTTAATCCCGATAAGGACATCAAATACGCCAAGGCGTAAGTCGCGAATAATCTCAATCCGTTCCAATGTATCCACATCACTGTGCATATAGCGCACTTTGATACCTTGGTCGGTCATATATTCGGTGAGGTCTTCCGCCATTTTTTTGGTCAAGGTTGTGACCAGCGAGCGGAACCCTTTGGCCGCCACTTTCTGAACCTCATCAATGATGTCGTCGACTTGGTTATGTGTTTTGCCGCTCACAGGGCGGATTTCGACGGGCGGGTCGAGCAAGCCCGTCGGCCGAATAACTTGCTCCGTAAAGATACCGCCCGTGCGTTCCATTTCCCAATTTCCGGGCGTGGCAGAGACATGGACCGTCTGAGGCCGCATCGCGTCCCATTCTTCGAATTTCAGCGGACGGTTATCAATACAGGATGGTAAGCGGAAACCATGTTCGGCCAGCGTACCTTTGCGGTTCGCATCCCCTTTACTCATCGCGCCAATCTGCGGGACCGAGACGTGGCTTTCATCCATAAAGAGGAGTGCGTTCTCCGGTAAATATTCAAAGAGCGTGGGCGGCGGCTCGCCCGGTGCGCGGCCAGTGAGATAACGCGAATAGTTTTCAATACCATTGCAGAACCCTGACGCGGCCATCATTTCCAAATCAAATTCCGTGCGTTGGGCGATGCGCTGCGCTTCCAAGAGCTTGCCCTCCGCTTCAAACATTTTGAGTGTTTCTTTCAGCTCATGTTTGATACCTTTCATCGCAGACTGGACGGTCGGGCGAGGGGTCACATAATGCGAGTTTGCATAAACGCGCACACTCTGTTTCTCGGCCGTCGACCGGCCCGTCAGCGGGTCGAATTCCGTGATGGCTTCAATTTCCTCGCCGAAAAATTCGAACCGCCACGCCGTGTCATCATAATGCGCCGGAAATAGCTCAACCGTATCACCGCGTACGCGGAAAGATCCGCGCTGAAAGGCAAGGTCATTGCGCGTATATTGCAGCTGGACGATTTGTTGCATCAATGTGCGTTGATCAATTTCCTGACCGCGCGACAGGTCAATTGTCATCTCAGTATAAGTCTCTACTGAGCCGATGCCGTAAATGCAGGAGACCGAGGCCACGATGATACAATCATCACGTTCCAATATCGCTCGGGTCGCGGCATGGCGCATGCGGTCAATCTGTTCATTTACGCTCGAGTCTTTTTCGATGAATGTATCCGTGCGCGGGACATAGGCTTCCGGTTGATAATAATCATAGTAAGAGACAAAATATTCGACCGCATTATCCGGGAAGAAACTTTTGAATTCCGAATAGAGCTGCGCCGCCAGGGTTTTATTCGGCGCCATAATTAGGGCAGGGCGCTGAGTCTGCTCAATAATCTTCGCCATGGTGAAGGTTTTACCGGAACCCGTGACCCCCAGAAGAACCTGATCCCGTTCAATCGAATTCACGCCCGCAACCAATTCCGGGATAGCGTGAACCTGATCTCCCTTGGGCTCAAACTCCGATACGAGTCGAAATGTCTGCCCGCCCTCGATTTTTTCGGGACGTTCCGGGCGATGCGGCTGCCACATGGACAGGTTCGTATCGGTCGCGGCTTTGGGAGGGGTTGACGGCATAGGCGTAAGATAGGTTGTTCAGCGGGAGAGGCAAGAGCAGGAAAGCGTGCAGGTCAGTATATTGCCGAGGCATATCCATGTGGATGTGCACAATAATTGTCATTGGGTCCAAATATACGCGGGGTCGCAAGTATATATTTTGACGCACGCAAAGTGATACGCTTCTGTCAGCCTAGGCATCAGGTTTGAAATAAGATGCTCAAACGCAGATTGCGGTCGGGACAGGCCTATAGACGGCTCCGTCTCTTCTTGTGCTTAAAAATACATAAGTTATTGTTTTACATATGTTTTTTTGCATATCTCTTACGACGTAAACGGCAGTTCTAAAATTTTCTAACCCGCTTAAACAAGAATGGCGACGAGGGTCACAGCCTCGCCGCCCCGCTAACAAGCATTGATAGAAAGGACCCATCTCATGCTTATCAAACGAACTGCTTCAATGATTTCTCCATCCACCGGCGTCAAGGGACTCGGCCGTGCTGCCGCACTGACAGTGACGCTTGGCATGATTGGCGTGGCTGCCCCGGCCTCGGCCACTGGATTTACCTCAAATTTGGTTGAGCGCGTCGTCACAGTTAAGCTCAAAATGTCAGAGCTGGAAGCGCCGAACGGTATTGAAAAAACTTATGCTAAATTAAAGATGAAAGCTGAGCGTTTTTGCGAAGCCGATGATGCGACACTTCATGTCACAGGCGAAACGGTGACTGAGTGTACGACAGAGCTGTTGACGCAATTTGTTGAGAGCACGGGCATTGAAAGCCTTGAGGCCTATCATCTGGCACAATAAGTCGATCCCGCATCTGCGTTGACCACAGACGTCTAAGACTTTTTTGAGAACCCGGTTTGCCTAGTGCGATCCGGGTTTTGTCATTCTGGAGGACCCACGGAAAATAAAGAGGTCGTTGCGTTTATGGTTTGTCGGTTGTTTCCCTATGTCGCATATTTGTCGTCTGATTGCGATAATGGCCTCGTATTAGACCTAATTTATTGAAATTCCCGAACAAATAGAAAAAATGAACCAATTTTGTGGGACGTGGCGCGTCCTGTCAGCTCACAGACGAGTTAAATACG
>CALFWV010000167.1 GCA_937927825.1 uncultured Caulobacterales bacterium
TGATGGCGGGAAAGCCTTTGGAGATAGGTGTGTTGGCGTCGGTTGAGGAAATGGCCAATTTTGGGTCTAAATCGAAACTCCTAATAGCGGCCAAGGCTTGTTGGACGAGGGAGCTATTTGCGTCCCCATTTGCCACAGGACGGTCGCCAACTTTTTTGACATCGACGGTGATCTCTTCCCCGCGTGTTCGGGCTGCATTTTCTGCCGCGAGGCCATCTATCATCGCCTGTTTAAACACGGCGTCCATCTCATCCAGTTTTTCTACATTGCCGGACCGCATATCGACCTCCATCCAGCTCTCGAACGGAATGGAATTGATTGAGGTCCCTCCGCCAATACGGCCAATGTTAAAGCTTGTTTTTGGGCCATGGCTTGCGACTTTAACCGCGCGTTCGGAAAACAGGGTCGCGGCGCGACCGAGGGCGTGATGCGGATTGGCGTCCCCGAAATCGCCCCAGCTGTGCCCACCGGGGCCTTTGAATGTCACGCGGTAACGAAAGGAGCCGACGCCGCCGTAAACCAAGCGATCATCTCTGCCGCCATCCACCGCAATGAACGTATCAATCTTCGGCGCACCATCACGGTAAAGATGTTTGATACCGCGCAGATCACCGAGGCCTTCTTCGCCAATATTGCCCACAAACATCAGGTCATGCTCTGTTTCAATATTATGCGCCTCCAGCGTTTTTATCAGGCTGAGCAGGACAACGATGCCGCGTGTGTTGTCGCCGATACCGGGGGCAATATAGGTGTCGCCTTCGCGCCGGACCGTGACATCTGTTTCAATAGGAAAAACGGTGTCGATATGCGCGCCAAGTGCGATTGTCTTTGCGCCGCTGCGGCCCGGGCGCAGGCCCACGACATTTCCGACGGCGTCAATTTCAACATCGGTTAGCCCTGCTTCGCGGAACATTTCGGCCACGCGTTGGGCGCGGATTTCCTCGCCAAAAGGCGGCGCGGGAATTTCATTAAGTTCAATCATGTCTCGATTATTTTGCGCCCGATGGGAGATAATTGTTTCAAAGGCGGCTTGAATGACGGGCCGCGTTTTCAGGGCCGCGATATCCGATTTATATGCAGTTTTGATGTCTGTCGGCGGTGCCGTTTTCGCGGGTTGGGACTGAGAATCGGCGACCGCTTCATTGGATGTGTTCATCGCCGCGTCAGAGCAACCGGTCAGGAGCAAGGCCGAGAATAACAGGGTGCCGCCAATCTGTTTGGGTGAAAATGTCATAATCTCAATCCGCATTTGGTTGGGTCTTCGGAAGGACTTTAAACAGACTCGCCTGCGCTTTCTAACCTTTATTCCGGGTGGCTAATTGAGGCCGACTGCACGCAAGATTTTTTTTGCGTTGTTTACTCTCTAAGCAGGTTCTGCCACAGCTGGCGTGTGAGACCGCAACCCCGCATATCCCATAAGCTATGTTTGGCTCAGCACGTCCTGCGGAACTGGTTGACCGGTCACGCCTAGCTTTCTCTTCTCCTAAACTCAAAATTACTCTCTAGGATGAAGACCATGGACAGAACTAAATACGAAAAAATCATGCGCGGCGCTGGCGATCTTGATTACGAAATTTACCTCAATACAAAGCAACTCTTGGCGTGCCAAAAAGAGCCGGACGAGCTTTGCAATCCGGATGAGCTTCAATTCATGATTGTTCATCAGGTAGAAGAGCTCTGGATGAAATTGATGGCGACGACGCTGCTCGATATAAATGATGAGATACGGGCCGGACGGACGCTGAAGGCGCTGACGCTGTTTCGCCGCGTTCATATTTGCCAAGAGATGATGACGGCGCAGTTGGTTTTGTTGGAGACGATGTCGCCGAAGGATTATCAGGAAATCCGGCTGAAACTCGGGAATGGGAGTGGCCAGGAAAGTCCCGGGTTTCGCACTTTGCTAAAAATGCCAACTGACCTTTGGCAGACCTATGAAGAGGTTTATCTTGAAGGTGGAAGCCGCACGCTGGAACAAATTTATGACAGCGAATACTCTCATGATGAGGCCTATATGATGGCGGAAGCTTTTGCGGAATTTGACGAACAATTTCAAAAATTTCGCAATGCCCACATGCAGCTTATTTATCGCTCTATTGGGGTGGCGGCTAACTCCCTCAAAGGCCGTCCGGTTGAAATTTTGAATGAGGGATTGCGCCAGAAATTTTTCCCCGCTTTGTGGCACGTCCGGGCTGAAATGACCGACCGTTGGGGCGGAACCTATGGCCGGAAACGCGATAAACTGCCCCATGATGCGTAATCATTTCCATGTTCCGGAGACTTACTTCCTGTCGCATAGCGTAGGTTGCTTGCCCAAGGTTAGCCCGAACGCGTTCCAAGCGACGTTTTTTGGACCGTGGGTGTCGGGCGAAAATTGGGCGCTTTGGATGGAGGCGTTGGAGCTGTTCCGCCTCGGGGTGGCACGGCTCTTAGGCGTAAATCCGTCGACAATCTGCCCTCAGAGCAATGTCTCCAGCGCGCTGACGAAAATTCTGTTTAGCTTGCCGAAGCCCGGTGACCGTGATGTTATTTTGCTTTCAAAAGAGGATTTCCCAACGATTGGCTTTGTGGCTAAGCAAGCCGAAAGTCTGGGATATCAATTGCAGTTTATTGACGAACACCCGTCCGATTTTCAGAATTGGGAGGATGCTATAACGGACCGAGTTGCTTTTGTTTTGGTGACCCATGCGCTTTCAAACACGTCTCACATTTTACCTGTTGGGCAGATTTGTGCAAAGGCGAGAGCAGTCGGGGCGGTTTCCGTCGTCGATGTTGCGCAGTCTTTGGGAGCCGTGCCCGTAGACCTTGCCGGGTGGGACGCGGATTTTGTTATCGGGACAGGCGTGAAATTTCTGTGCTTCGGACCGGGCGCGTGCTTTCTTCATGTGTCAAGCCGCATCTTGCCCAAATGCGAACCCTTGGATGTCGGGTGGTTTTCCCATGAAAACCCCTTTGAGATGGATATTGAGCAGTTTCGATATGCGGGTGATGCGATGCGGTTTTTTGGCGGAACGCCGTCCCCGGCGGCCTATGTATTAGCCAATAGTGCGATTGGCCTGTGGGCTGAGATTGGCCTGTCGGGGGTTCATCGCCGTATTCAAGATCATCTCTCCACGTTGCACACATATCTTCCGGACACGGCCACCACGTCTCCCGTCGCGGCGAAAAAACGCGGGGCGACCCTGGTTTTGAGACCCGAGTATGGCGATAAAATTCGGGCCGCGTTGGAGGTTGCTAATATTAAATTCGATCAACGGAAACAGGGCTATCGCTTTTCCGTCCACGGATATACGAGCGCGGATGAAATTGCCCAATTGGGCGAAATATTCGCGCGATTGAAACGTTAAACATTGACAGGGGAAGGTAAGGTTCATGCACGATAGAAATGACCTTCTCACTCTGGAAGATGACGCTTTATTGCGGCTATGCCGTCAGGAAACCTACCGCGCCTCCGGCCCCGGCGGGCAGCATCGCAACACCACCGACTCCGCCGTTCGCTTGACTGTTTTGGACGGCGCAGTCACCGCCTCTTGCGCAGATCACCGATCTCAACATCGCAACCGGTCGGACGCGCTGCGGCGTTTACGGATAGCGCTTGCGATTGATATTCGGATGGCCGTCCCGCCCGGAAAGGGAACGGAAATCTGGCAAGGGTCTTGGAAACTGGGCCGCAAAGATCGCCGCTATGCCGGGTTTTTGGCGCATGTGCTTGACGTGATGGCGCATAATGATTGGGCGGTCGGACAGAGCGCGCAATCACTGGGCATTTCGACCGGAAGATTGGTGCGAACGCTCGCTCATGATCCGCACGCGTGGAATGCGGTCAATCAAGCGCGGGCGAAATTGGGCTTAGTCAATTTGCGTCGACCTTAATAAATCGCAAGCCTTTCATTAAAAATTGAGTAAACTGTGCTATGGGCCTTAGTCTGATATATCTTAGAGAGAATGATGTCTCCGGAACAAAATGACATTTTGAGTTTAATTGCCGCCAGCATTTTTGCGGATAAACGTGTCTATGCCTCTGAAATTGACGCCTTCGTAAAAGCGAGCGCAGATTTGGCCGCCCTAAACGACCTGACGCCCAAGCTTTCGGAGGCGAGACTCCTACGCTGGTACGAGCAGAACAAAGACGACATCCGGAGTAAAATTGCGACCCCGTATTTCAAAGATTGGTTTTACGATCTTTTGGGCCGGCTCTCACATGTTGATGACAAGCGTTCCATTCTCAATGCTATGCAGACCATTTCTCTCGCAGATGGTACGATTCACGTGAGTGAAAGAGCGCTTATAACGCTCGCCAAACGCCATTGGAATATGTCCTAGAGCTTTGACTGCGCCCCGCAGACTTTCGCAGGGTCAGATGCGAGGCTGTCAGGTCTGATATAGCGCGAGGCAATCCCGCTTTCCCCATGTGACGCGTCATGATACGGCCCGCGCAATATGACCGACCCCGCACCCGCTATATTTGAAATTTTCCTCGTGACCTTGCCCGGGCTCGAAGAGTTTCTATTGGCCGAGGCCCGGGAGCAGGGGTTTAAGAAACCCAAAGCTATTTCCGGGGGCGTACTGGTACAGGGCGGTTGGAGCGAGGTCTGGCGCGCGAATTTGGTCCTGCGCGGAGCTTCCAAAGTCTTGGCCCGCATCGGTGAATTCCGCGCACATCATCTCGCACAACTCGACAAACATGCCCGTAATTTTCCTTGGGCAGAATTCCTCGCCCCGCATCAAGATATCCAGAGACATTCCGTGAAAGTCGAAGTCAGCACCAATCGCAAAAGCGAAATTTATCACAGCGGCGCGGCGGAGCAACGGTTTGAGCGCGCAATTTCCGAAACCTTCGGCGCGCGCATTGCCGAGCGTTTGGAAGATACGGACATCCTCATCAAAGTTCGTATCGCGAGAAATCTCGTGATAATCTCATTGGAAACGTCGGGCACGGCGCTGCACAAACGCGGATATAAGCAAGCGATGGGGAAAGCGCCGCTGCGCGAGACCATCGCCGCCATGACGCTGCGCGCTTGCGGCTATAAACGTAAAGAACCCTTGGTCGATCCCATGTGCGGGTCCGGGACCTTTCCGATTGAGGCTGCCGAGATGGCGGGAAATTTGATGGCAGGACGGGAACGTAATTTCGCCTTTGAAAAACTGGTGAGCTATGACGCTGACGCCGTTCAAAAGATAAAGGACGACTGGTTCACCCGCGAACCGCCCGCACATTTTTACGGCTATGATAAAAATGCCAGCGTGATCGAATCTGCGAAAGCCAATGCCGCGCGCGCAGGGGTCGGCAATGCCTGTCATTTCACCGCGCAACCTCTCTCAAAACTAACGCCCCCCGAAGGCCCGCCCGGCCTCGTTATCGTCAATCCACCCTACGGTGAACGGATCGGGAATAAGAAAGACTTGCTGGGGTTATACCGCGAATTTGGTGATGTGATGCAGCAGCGGTTTAAGGGCTGGCGCGTGGGGCTGGTGACGTCAGATGACGCGCTGGCGCAGGCAACAAAGCTCCCATGGGCCAAGACCAGTGCCCCGATCCCGCATGGGGGGTTGAAGATAAAGCTCTATCAGACTGAGGGTTTGTAGGCCGTCTAAATCACTCACTCACAGCGTTTCGTCTTTGATAATATTCGTACTCATTTTCAAAGACTCGCCTTGCCAATTTCATGAAGAAAAAGGCTTCGACTTGTTCTAGGCTCATGTCGTCAAAATCTTTATAGGTCAGTTTCTTTAATGGCTCAAGCCGCGAGACGTCGAAATTGGAGAAGGTGCTAAGGTCTTCCATGAAAGATTGCTGAACACCTGCGTCGCCGCTATATTTTTGCGCTTTATCGGGGTGTCTTTCAATATAAGCTCGCGTGAATTCCGTAATCTCTTTCCGATTTTCAAGCTGGAATACCTCTTTCCCAACTACGTTTTTAGATAAGTCCCGAGACGGGTCATCTCGCCGACTGGTGGTTTCAAACATGTATGGTCCGGTGCACGGACCATTCATGATAAATGGTTTGGGGGTGGGGTAACCGGATCGGGGGTCTGAGCTGTTCTCCGCTCTGTAACCCATCTTGCAATTAATTTTAATCAATTCACTTTTATAGCCAGCTGCAGTCTTTTTTGTGTTTATCTGACGACTACAATCATCCGTCATAGCTTCGGGCGTGATAAGGCCCACTCTCAATTTCTCACCATATGTCTCCCGCAACTCTTCGATGGACCTTGGGTAGCCAAATGTACCGTGTATCCAACTGACTCGAATGAAACGCTGATCTGGAGATCCGCGAACAACCTTTTCAATGTCGAATGTAATGTCCAGCGCGATGACACGCTCATTTGTTTCATCGCCAACCGTGAACTCTTTTATAGTTGGATGTATAGCTGTCACGGTACCTTCGAACACGACATTAGCGGCGGCGAAGTCCTTGCGAGTTAAAAAGTCATAGGTCGGGCATGCAGAGGCAATGTGCGGAAAGCTGACTGTGAATGAGGCGAGCCCGAGTGTTAAAACTCGGCTATATTTGCCTAAGGTCATGTTATCCCCTCCCGCTTCAAAGTATGTTACATGAGGTAAGACGTATGAGAAATAGTAATCCTTGGGTTTAATCTTCGGTATGTGCGCCAAAGAAGGCATATTCAAACTAAATCCTCGTTTCAAAAAAATCATAAGCTCTTGATTTCAACACCTTGCTGAAAATATTAGGAGAATAATCCTCACTTCCGAAACCCGTGATATAGTCATCAAGTTCTTTCAAACACAGGACAGGTGAGGCCTCGCTTGCTGGTTTGAGAGACGATGGGTCTGAGCGTTTTGGTGTGAGAACCAGAGAGGTGCCGGGGCTTTAGGAACGAGAGCCGACCGGTGATTCCAAGCGGGTCAACTCCGGGGTTTATGACTGGCCGTTTCTTCAAAAACCATCGCCGCAGAGTTTGCATGTCCGTCTTACAATCGGGGATGCGGTCTTTTGTAAAACTAACTTTCCTTCTGGTATTCCATCAGAAGACCAACTCTGCGGGCAAGTCCTGCTAATAATTGCCTTTCGGCAGTCACCGAGTTGAAACCAAAGTTTCAACGGGGGCTGTGAACGCACCCGCTTGCCTGCGACTTTCTTGTCTTGCTGGCTTTACTCAATCTTCCATTTCGGTCAGGAGACGCCCCATGAAATATATTGGTTATGTCTTACTTCTGCTCAGCGGTGTTGCGGGTTATCTTGGCGTTCGCGTTTGGTTTGTTTTCTTACTGGCCTTGCTGGCCGCATTTGTATTTTCGCCCGCCCGGCGAAAGAACTTAAAAGAAACGCCGCAAGCGCCGGATCAGAACATGTTGATGGACGGAGCTTATCTGTTCATCGGGCAATTACTGATCATGTTTGCCATTTATCTTTTGGGTGTTTTTATCGGGAGTCCGGGCGGGGACCTGTTTGGGGACTTCTTGTCGGGTAAACGGGCGGGGCCGGATGCCGGGATTTCCGAATAGCGTCAAAGGCAAAAACGCCGACGCCCAACCAGATAAAGCCGAAACACCACGCATGGGCGGCGGTGAAGGACTCGCCAAAATATATGCCACAGGCAAATTGCAAGGTCGGGCCAACATATTGCAACACGCCCAGCGCAGAGAGCGAAATGCGCCGCGCCGCAAAAGCAAAGGCCAGAAGAGGGAGTACCGTGAGCGGTCCGGCAAAGACGAGCAACGCGTCCATCTTCCATCCGAAATCCCCCCACGCCATCGTGTTAGTCTGGGCTAGATAAGCAAAGAGCATGAGAGCGGGGAGCAGCAGCGTCAGCGTTTCGACAAACAGGCCGGGCATTGCGCCAACCGCGATTTGTTTGCGCAAAACGCCATAGGTCGTAAAACTCGCCGCCAGGAAGAGCGAAATCCAGGGGAACACACCGCCTTGGAGTGTTAAAATTGCAACGCCGATAAAGGCAAATACGACGGCAAGGATTTGAAGCCGCGAAATGGACTCTTTAAAAAACACAACACCAACAAGAACATAGAGGAGGGGATTGATGTAATACCCAAGGCTGCCTTGGAAGATTTGGTCTTGTTGGATGGCCCAAATATAGACGCCCCAATTGGCCGCGAGGGCAATCGCCGCCAGCCCCAACAGAGCGAGGGTCTTGGGGTTGCGAAAGATTGCGACTGTTTCCGCCAATTGCTTGCGGAACAAGAGGATGAGGAAGCCAAATGGAATAGACCAGATGATGCGGTGGCCGAGAATTTCGAGGGTTGGGATCTGTTTGACAGCCACAAAATAGATCGGAAAAAGGCCCCAAATCATATAGGCGGTCAGTCCGGAAATCAGTCCGGCCTTTGTGTCGTCTTGCGACTGGATATTTGCGGCTTTGGTCACGCGTCGCCTGTGTCACCAATCGCGGTAAAAGCCAATGCTGTTTAAGCCTATTCCTTGGGCGTTGTGCCTTGCATCCGGGGCTTGACACCAGCGGCCAAACCGCTAGTTACCCCGCAATTACGGGAAGGTGTGGTGCCGCCGTCGAAATCGCTGCCTCATAGGTGAGGTGAGCCGGGCCACGTCATTATAGAAAGGACGCATATGTCTAAGCGTCATTCAGCTAAGTATAAGATTGATCGCCGTATGGGCGAAAATATCTGGGGTCGTCCAAAGTCCCCGGTGAACAAGCGCTCATATCCTCCGGGACAGCATGGTCAAAACCGTCGTGGTAAGCTTTCCGATTTCGGAACGCAGCTACGCGCCAAGCAAAAGCTTAAGGGCTACTACGGCAACATCACGGAAAAACAGTTCCGTAAGACATATGACCAAGCGACGCGGATGAAGGGCGATGCCTCTGAAAACCTAATCGGTCTGCTCGAGCGTCGTTTGGACGCCGTTGTCTACCGTGCGAAATTCGTTCCTACCGTCTTTGCAGCCCGTCAGTTCGTCAATCACGGCCACGTTCTCGTCAATGGTAAGAAGGTCAACATCCCGTCCTACCGCTGTAAAGAAGGGGACATTATCGAAGTGCGCGAAAAGTCCCGCACAATGGCGCTCGTTTTGGAAGCGCTTGAATCGTCTGAGCGTGAAGTCCCTGACTACATCTCACTCGACCCGAAAGCGATGCAGGCAACTTTCACCCGCACACCGTCTTTCGATGAAGTGCCCTATCCGGGTGTTATGGAACCAAATCTAACCGTGGAATTCTACTCCCGATAGGGAGCCTCCGCGAGACCAGATTAAAAGCACGCCCGGTTC
>CALFWV010000168.1 GCA_937927825.1 uncultured Caulobacterales bacterium
GTGCGGCGCGCGTATTATTTTTGAAACCAAATTTTAACCAAGACCCTTAGATTATAATTCAACTATAACGTGTATATCTCTACCCCATTGAAATGGGGTTTGAAGATGACAGTTTTAAGATTTTCAACGACCATGTTCGGTTCATCAAACCTAGATGAACTTGGCAGTAATCCCCCGCAAGGGCACGCTTTGGCTGAGATGCTGCGAATGGAATTCATGGCCCTAGATTATAGAACGGACGACCGCATTACAGAGAGAAAGTGGGGTTGGACTTTTAATGTCCAATATTATCGTCAAGTTTACATGGTAGGCACATTCGCCTACTCAGATTTTAAACCGATTACAGACGCCTCGACGCCGAATTCCGGCCCCATAAGTTATCTCATCCAGTTCGACAAAAACCGAACGCTTCTGGAGAAGATTTTTGGTCGGAACAAATTTGCGGATGATGAACCCATCATTGACCTGACAATCGCGGTATTAAAGTTCAAAATTCCGGACCTTTCGAAGATCTCGAAAGTGGTTTGATTTACCTCCGCCCAAATAGTCGCTCAATATCTGCGAGCTTCAATTCAACATAGGTCGGACGGCCGTGATTACATTGCCCCGAATGCGGGGTGGCTTCCATTTGGCGCAATAAGGCATTCATTTCGTCCCCATTTAAGCGCCGCCCTGCCCTTACAGACCCGTGACATGCCATAGTTCCGCAGACATGTTCGAACCGTTCTTTTAAGCTTAGGGCTTCGTCATATTCGGACAGATCATCCGCGAGATCGCGCAACAGCCCTTGAACATCAACTTCGCCGAGCAGCGCTGGTGTTTCGCGGACACAAACAGCACCTTGGCCAAACGGCTCTAAGATTAATCCCATTTGGGCAAGTTCGTCGGCACGCGCCAAAATACGCGCCGAATCCGTTTCGCCTAACTCGACGACATCGGGAATTAAGAGCGTTTGACGCGGCACCCCTTGCCCTGCCATTTTCTGCTTCATTTCCTCATAAACCAGCCGCTCATGCGCGGCGTGTTGATCCACAATAACAATTCCATCTTGAGTTTGAGCCACTACATAAGTTTCGTGCAATTGCGCACGCGCCGTCCCTAAAGGATAGTCCGGGGTCGGCACGGGCGGAATGTCTGAAGGTGAGAAAGGATGCGGGACGTAGCCCTCCGGAGCCTCCTCGACGCGACCTGACATCGCCCCCATCCCGTCGATTAATGGCTGCATTGCGGGGTCGTTGCGATAGGGCGCATGCCCTCCCTGAGAGGCGCCGCCATACCGGCCTCGATAGGCATAGGCGGGTTGTTGCCCGGTTTGAATGCGGCCCAGCGCATAATCGCTCACCGTTGTACTTGCCCGATGTCCAGCATCCGCGAGCGCATGGCGCAAAGCGCTGACAATGAGACCTCGAACTAACCCCGGGTTCCGAAAACGAACTTCGGTCTTTGCGGGGTGGACATTCACGTCAACATGTTCTCGCGGCAATTCGACATAAAGCGCGACAACAGGGTGCCGGTCCCGGGCCAAGAAATCTTGATAGGCTCCGCGCACTGCCCCGTGGAGCAGCTTATCCCTTACAGGCCGACCATTCACAAAAAGGTATTGATGCGCGCTATTCCCCCGTGAGAAAGTCGGAAGACCAGCATAGCCCGTCAAAATAATGCCCTCACGTTCAGAATCAACAGCGACAGCATTTGCACCAAAGTCATCCCCCAAAATTTTGGACAGCCGAACAAGACGGCCGTCCTCTGACAACGGGGTGCCGGTCATGCGTAAGGATGTGCGTGCTCCATTCGTCAAGGTAAATCCAACATGTGGATTCGCCATTGCGAGCCGTTTCACGACATCGCTTATTGCCATGCTTTCGGAGCGTTCAGATTTAAGAAACTTCAAGCGCGCAGGTGTAGCGAAAAACAAATCTCTTACATCGACCCGTGTGCCGTGGATGCCAAAACGTGGCGCTGGGCGAGGCTCTTTTTTCGCGCCGCCATCCACACGTAGTTCCCACGCGCTATCATCCGTTTCAGTCTGAGATGTCAGCGAAAGACGAGCAACGGAGCCGATAGAAGGCAACGCTTCACCGCGAAATCCCATGGTTCCGATATTAAGAAGGTCAGAATCATCCGGGAGTTTTGACGTGGCGTGGCGCTCGACGGCCAGCGAAAGATTCCTAGCATCCATTCCCTTGCCGTCATCCGTCACGGTGATGACAGTGCGTCCGCCGTCTTCATACCGAACATCGACTTGGGTTGCACCAGCGTCGAGAGCGTTTTCAATGAGCTCCTTGATGACACTCGCGGGGCGCTCAATGACTTCACCCGCAGCAATACGGTTGACGGTTTGCGCCGGGAGACGGCGAATCATGTGGGGTTTAGAAGTCATACCCCTGAAACGTAAAAGCCCGCCATGCGGCGGGCTAGTGGAAGAGCTGCGATTTTATTCACGCCTATAAACCGGGGAGCTTGGGTCCGCCTGGACGTTTAGAAATCGTGACCTGACCGCCACCCGTTGCAGAATTTACGGATTCGATACGACGCGCTTCATTTTCCGCATCAAGCGGGGCAGGATTACCATTCGCGTCGAGAACTTGACCATTGGTCCAGCCCAGCACCCGATTAGCAAATCCGGCAGATTTTCGCTCAACAGAATTCACCCCATCAATCTCCAGACGAATCTCCGGGTCTGCCCGATTCACACCGGCTTTCGCCATCAGAGCAATCTCACCCTGGCTAGGAGCAGCCTCGTCGATATCGCCCAAAAGGGCTTCTCGAGCTGTTCGCTGAGTGTAATTGTTCTCGGCGGAGGACGCCCCCAACGCCGGC
Source organism: uncultured Caulobacterales bacterium (assembly GCA_937927825.1). Classification (GTDB taxonomy): domain Bacteria; phylum Pseudomonadota; class Alphaproteobacteria; order Caulobacterales; family Maricaulaceae; genus Litorimonas. Next base: position 2,821 of record CALFWV010000168.1, read on the forward strand.
GGACGTAAATTATATTCCGGCGGCACAATCAAAGGTGCTTTGGTCAGAATATTGAATTCATTTGGTGCTGATTTTTCGAGTCCCAATGCCCGGGACGTAGAGGTGCAGCCCGTTGCAATCAATGCAACGGAGGCCAAGGCTGAAAAAATACATGTGGAGCGCAGCATAGCGTAAACCTTTAATTGAACTGTCTGTATGAATAGCGCGCGCGGCCCCCCACGCCAAGTGACCAATATTTTATTCTACAGCCGATTTTTACTCTGCTGCAGCCCTCGCCGCCGCTTTTTCCCGCCTGTCGGTCAAAAATGACGAAAGGAACAACCCAATAACGCCAACGGTTATGTAACTATCCGCGATGTTAAAAACGTAATTGAAGCCAATATCCGAGAAATCTATCATATCCGTCACCGCGCCGAAAAACAGACGATCAATTGCGTTCCCAACCGCTCCCGCAATAACGAGGGACAGTGAAATCCTGCCCAAACGATCTTCAGTTTTGCGCAAAACATAGATCAAAACTATTGTCATTATAAACGCAAAGAGGGTCAGCCCCCATCTTTTGATGGGCGAATCACCCTGTAACATTCCCCAACTTATCCCCCGATTACACAACAGAGACAAATCTGCGAGAGGAGACACTTCGTGTGTCAGCATCGGGTCTGCCGTTGCGCAAATGCTCATCGGCAAGTCAAAAAACCGGGTCGTCGCCCATTTTGACCATTGATCCACGGCGATGAGAACCGCCGGAATAACACCTCCCATGACGAATAACCGTCGCAATGACATGGGTTCTGGCGAAATGATTTGCGTCTTGTCAGTCATGTGCGCGCCTTGCCAGAGGCTCGTATCGAAAGCAATCACAGTACAAATATCTGTTTAGCACAGCTTTTGTCACAACCTGACTGTAAAATAACCATGTTTTCATTGGCCCCCATGCCCGTTTTGGGTAAACAAAATTTGATAATTCGGTGCGTCTGTTTCAACTCGCGCCACAAGACAGCCGTCGGGACCTGAAAATCATGCGTCACTTTAAGACCTTTGCTCTCCGCAGTTCGGCGGCTCTCGCGCTGATAGGCGCGCTCTCAGTTTCCGCGCAGGATCAAGTGTCCGTAACCGAGGACACGTCCGACCAAATCCTAACATCCACCGCCGGAGACGGCGGCGTTCCAGCCGATGTAACCGTCGAGTCAGGCGTAACAGTTACTGTTGATTCTGATCGGTCAGGCCTTGTCTTGGACTCTGATAATGACTTGACGTTAGCGGGGACCGTCAGAGCAGACGATATTGACGGCGCAACGGGAGTTGAACTGCAGGGTGGTAACGAAGGGTCTTACACTCAATCGGGATCAATACAGATAGTTGAAGACTTTACCCCGGCGGATACAGATGATGATCCGTTTCAGGACGGACCCTTTGCCGAAGGCGAAGGCCGTACGGGTATTCTTATTTCCGGCGCATCACCTTTTAGAGGCAATGTCGAACTGACTGCGGCCTCCACAATTTCCGTCGAAGGCAATGACAGCTTCGGTATCAATCTGGCCAACACACCGATGATGACAGAGGGTCTCACCGGCAATCTTACCACAGCAGGCCAAATTAACGTGGTCGGCGACCGCTCCACGGGTGTTAATTTAGCGTCAAACATTACGGGTGATGTCTCCCATGAGGGAGCCGTTGCAGCTCGCGGAACGGACTCACAAGGTTATGCGGTCTCCGGGGATATCAACGGCGGATTTGCGTCGAGCGGCAGTATTTCCGCATCGGGCTACCGCTTTGCCACGCGGCCAAACTTCGCGGGCAATACAAGCTCAACCGGGCGAGAAGATCTCTCTGAAGAAGACCTGCGACAAGCGGGATCTGCCCTCAGCATATCCGGAAACATCACAGACGGTATTTTCCTTAATCGTCGTTTTGTTGAATCTGTAGATGCTGACGGCAATCCCGTGCTGAATGATGACGGTGATCCAATTTTGGTCTTCCAAGGTGAAAGTTCAGTTTCGCAGTTGGGATCCGCTCCGGCCATTCTCATTGATGGCGGGGGTCAACAAATTGCAATTGGTCTGGTTGCCCAAATTACTGACCCTGCTAATGAAGGTTTCGACGAGACTCTCCAATACGGGTTCATCAACCAGGGCACGGTTTCCGCAAGCGGCGTTTATGACGATGTGGATGCGACCGCTGTCTCATTCTCAAACGCGACTATCGCAGGCGGCATAAGCAACACTGGATCATTAACAGCCACGACATTTAGGGCGCCAAACGCTACAGACCTTGCGGATGGAGACGGAATTGCGCGCGTCCTTGTCTTGGGCAATCAAGCCATCGCAGACGAAATCAATAATAGCGGGGCGATTTTAGCCTCCGTCAGTGAAGCTGTCGACGAAGTCTATAGCGACCGCACAAACATTATTGCGCCGCGACCGTTACTTGCGATTGCCGTCGATATTGGCGAGGGTGCATCTGTAGCGGAGATTGTAAACTCCGGGGTAATCTCGTCAATTTTGGTGGGACGCGAAGGCACAGCGATTGCTATACGCGATGCGTCAGGCACAATAAACCGAATTGACAATTCCGGCGCTATCACAGCCTTAGCAGCAAGTTCTGACACGCTCGGCCTTGAAGATACCGAATTCAATTTGGTCGCGCTCGACCTGAGTGCGTCTACAACTGATATTGAAATCAACCAGAACCAAAACCCGGACTCGACAAATGCCCCGCTGATTCGCGGTGACATCCTGTTCGGCTCCGGCAATGACACGCTTGTTGCCAGCGCAGGTACGGTTGCGGGAGATGTGGATTTCGGCGGCGGAAACGATACAGTTTTGTTATCTGGCGGTAGCCTCTTTTCTGGCGCGCTGGAAAACACCGACAGTCTCGCCCTCTCCGTTACTGAGGGTTCAACGCTTGCAATTGAGTCTGCCAACACAATTCAGGTCAGCGAAGCCTTGATTGACGGCACCTCCGTCTATCGCCCAGTCATTAACGGCGCGACAGGTACATCGACAACACTAACCTCCACCGGCAATATTACGTTCGAGGCGGGCGCGTCTATAAACCCAATTCTTCAGTCAATTATTGGAACCAATACTTTAGATTACACCTTAGCGAGCGCGGGAAACTTAACGATTGGCGACTTGGCTAGGCTGGGCGCCGGGGAAACACCGTTCCTTTATAACACAAGCTTGAGCCTCTCTGATCCGAACACACTTGTCGTCACATTAGACCTCCGCGACCCAACAGCATCCGTTGCTGACGGTGGTCTTGGTTTGGATGCAGTGCAAGCTGCCGCCTTTGGCAGCGTCGTCGATGGTGTGTTCCAAAATGGCCCCGTTCTGCAAGCTTTGGCCTCGACGCCGGAACTCGGCAATGCCTTCTCTAACATTACAGAAGCCACTGATTTTTACGCGGCCTATAATCAAATTCTTCCCGAATTTTCCGGAGCGGCAAAACAGTTTGTCTTGGCGAATGTTGACGGTGCCGTCGGCGCAGTGGGCTCACACTTAGATACAACACGTCGTTCACCAGACAAGCCAGGCGGCGCTTGGTTGCAAGAATTTTTCTATTTTGCCGACCGTGATCTTGCGGGGCTATCAGAACAATATCGCGGTGAGGGCTTTGGTTTCGCAGGTGGATTGGATACCGCCTTGGGCCCATTCCATGCCGTTGGTGTAACAGCAGGCTTTGCAAGCACTGAAGTCGAAGATGTTATTGGCGGCGACGAACCGCTGCAGGTGAGAACTTATCAACTCGGTGCCTATGCCGGGTTAGAAAAAAATGGTTTCAGTCTTGATGTTTATGGCGGCGGCGGCCTCAGTGATTTTGAACAAACCCGATTAGTGACGGTCGGAGATTACTTTGGCTCTGCAGAGGGCGAATGGGAAGGCAGCCACGCAAATGCCACCCTTCGCGCCGGATATGAGTTCGACATTAGTGAAAAATATTGGGCTCGACCGAGCTTCTCTCTCGATTACCTGTATCTGAATGAATATGGCCATACCGAAACCGGTGCCGAGGGCGTTCGCCTTCGCGTAGACGGACGTCGGTCTGAGACAGCAGCTGCAACAGCGATGTTTGATGTGGGTGCCAAGTTCCAAGGAAAACGAACCTGGATACGCCCGTCGCTTCGCGTCGGATATCGGAATGAGTTTATCTCGGATCCGGTTGAAACAGCATTCCGCTTCCAAGGCTTGTCAGATTCAGATGGTAACTTGTTCGATTCAGAAATCGCTCGTCTTCGCGCGTTTGCCTTCCCTGATGAGGGATTGCTGCTTGGCTTCACAGTCGCAGCCGGTTCTGAATACTCGTCAATCGGCGTAGATTTCGATAGTGATATTCGGGATGGATTTATTCGTCACACCGGACGGATTGTAATTCGACTGCTGTTCTAGAGATCGAGTGACATCTCCAGCGCTTAACCGTCAGCAAATTGAATACAGTCCCTATCTGAGCGATATTGCCGGAACCTTTGGGTATAGTCAGAGCCTTTCCGAACTCCACAAAAGTGTAGCGAAGGCGAATCGCGAGGTCCTGCTTTCACTGAAAGCTCGGTTTTCACTGGCGCTGGCCCAAACGGAATTCTCGTCATTTGATGAACAAGGGCGTGTGTGGAGCCGTTTCGCAGACGCTACCATTGATCGTGCCCTGCAGATTGCTTGGCAGGAGGCCGCAAACCGGCATCGCTTGACTCTCCCTAAGGGACGCATCCCCGGACTTTTTCTTTTAGGTCTAGGGAAGTTAGGGGGGCTGGATTTGAACTTCTCTTCTGATGTCGACCTTATCGCGCTTTATGACCCCCGCACGTTGCCTGTAGCGGAAAATAAAGGGCAGGCATATATTGCCTCGGATGTCTGCAAACGCGTCACCCAAATTTTACAGCCCCGCAACACACCGGATTTCGTTTGGCGAGTGGATTGGAGACTCCGACCTGAAAGCTCAGGTACAGGTTTGGCGCTAAGCACGGACAAGGCTGAAACTTTCTATTTTTTCAGATCCCTACCCTGGCACCGGCTGGCTTTAATGAAAGCTCGAGTCGTCGGCGGAGACTACGGTGCAGGGGAGAGTTTTCTTGCGAGGTTAGAACCCTACATTTGGAGACGAAACCTAGACTTCACGACACTCGATGAGCTTGCGGCCCTGAAGACCCGAATAAACAACGAACATCCGGGGCTTCAATATGAGCGGGCCGCTCCCGAGCCGATTACGCCTGAAGCCAGTGGCTTTAATGTTAAGCTTGGCCGGGGCGGGATCCGTGAAATCGAATTCATGGTGAATGCACAGCAACTCATCCACGGAGGCAAACGCCCCTCTTTACGCGTTACGAACACACGAGCGGCGCTGACGGCTCTGTCAGAGACTCAATTGATGTCGGCCTCCGAAATCGAAACACTTCGAGATGATTATAAGTTCCTCAGACAGCTTGAGAATGCGGTTCAGATGGTCGGCAATCAACATACGCACATTCTCCCGGACGGCGAAGCCCTACAAGCTTGCCTGTCGTTACTGGAAAAACCGCAAAACTTTAATCAACATGTTTACGATTGTCGCCAACGGGTGCATCTTAAATTTTCGACTCTGTTTGAAGACCCGGTTCCGGCTGCGAACTCTGTCAACCTATCCGGCCTGTCACCAAAGAACACCGAAATTGCCCAAAGCTGGAACAGCGGCTTTACCGACCACGGCGTTTCACTCCGCAGCCACACTAAATTTAGCGATTTGGGACGCCGTCTCACCACCCGTGTTATGCGTCAGGAGAGTAATGATGCCTTCTCTCGTGTGAATGATTTTCTCAAACAAATCGGGCGCTCTGAACAATATTTTTCACTCCTGAATCGTCATCCTGTTCTCCTGGACAAGCTCATCACGCCTTTACTCCACAGTCCACATATGAGTAAAATTCTACGCCAATCACCGCATATCATTGATATTTTTATCGCAGCGGATAGCGGCGATCTAAAAGAACAGTCCCGCTTTGTATTAACTTCAAAAGACTTCGAACACCGATTAGAGGCCCTAAGGCGGTTTGTGAACGAGCAACTTTTCAGCGCCTATACAAAATTTTTGGAAAATGAGTATTCACCCGACCAGATGCAAACGCAATTAACAACGCTTGCTGAACAGACTCTTACCCTCTCCCTCCAAATTGTCTGCGATGATTTAGGTTTAGAGGATATCCCCGTCGCTATTCTGGGCTTGGGAAAAATGGGGACAAAAACGATGGCTCCGCAAAGTGACCTCGATTTGGTTTTCTTATTTGCCGATGAGGTTGACACGGAAATCGCTACCAAAGTTGTCCAGCGTTTACGCACGACCCTTACTGTAAAATTACGGGAAGGCATCGCCTATGAGTTAGATATGCGACTGCGTCCCTCCGGGCGCTCGGGCCCACCCGCGGTGAAACTCTCCGCCTTTTATGACCACCACATGAAACGGGCACACAGTTGGGAGCATATAGCGCTCGCGCCTGCGCGTATTGTGGCTGGCGATAAAGCTTTGGGCGACAAAGTCATGCAGACAAAAGCTGAAATTTTTGCGCGCTCACGAGACCAGACCGCGTTCAAAAAAGACGCTTTTGCTATGTTTGAACGATTAAAACTCGAAAGGATTACCGAGACGCCAGAAAATATTTGGCAAAGCAAATTGAGACGCGGCGGCTTGATGGAGGCAGATTATATAAGGTCCTGCCTCGAAGTCGCAGGCCTGGCTCAACAGCCGGCTTTCAACGCAGCGATTGAGGCGTGGAGCACACTACAAATCTGGGAGCGGTTACTCGGTTTGACTGGCAAACCCATCTCAGAAACGCCTCAACGCTTCTCAGATAGACTGAACCTCCACTACCTCACAGAACATCAAATCAAATTAGAAGACGAGATACGGCGCCAAACAGACAATTTCTTCTCCAATGTCACAGCAAGCCCCCATCACGAGCCAAAACCAGTGGTCTGGATGTGATTTTCCGAAAGGCGTCACTTTCAATAAATTTTATTGGCTTGTGTAAAAGTCGGAATAAGAATGATTAAAACGGCTTGCGGACGCCGCAAATCACCGCATATTGCGTTCTAGAAACAACAGAACGAAAACAGAACAATTATGGCCTCAGCCAAGAAAAAAGATTTGTTCGCTGGCAAGAGCGGCGACGCTGCGCAAGATAACTACACGGCAAGCTCTATTGAGGTATTAGAAGGTTTGGAACCTGTCCGCCTTCGTCCGGGCATGTATATCGGCGGCACAGATGACCGTGCGCTGCACCACTTGTTTGCCGAGGTTATAGATAACTCAATGGATGAAGCGGTCGCAGGACATGCCTCCCGTATCGAAGTTGAACTGGACGCCGAAGGTTACATATCTGTTTCAGATAATGGTCGCGGCATCCCTATCGGCCCTCACCCTAAATTCCCGAAAAAATCTGCTCTGGAAGTCATTTTAACCGAACTTCATTCCGGCGGAAAATTTTCAAATAAAGCTTACGAAACCTCGGGGGGCTTGCATGGCGTGGGTGTCTCCGTGGTAAATGCGCTTTCAGATGTGTTGGAAGTAGAGGTCGCCCGCAATAAAACGCTTCACGTCATGCGGTTTGAGCGCGGAAAACCAATTGGCAAAATCAAAAATATGGGCGCAATAAATAATCGCCGCGGCACAAAACTTAGGTTTCACCCTGACGCCGAAATTTTCGGAAAATCGCTTCAGTTTCGAGCGGCAAAGCTTTTCAATATGGCGCGGGCAAAGGCCTATCTCCAACCCGGAGTTGAAATTCGTTGGAAATGTGCGCCCGAGAAACTTAAGAACTCGCCGGATGTTCCCCAGCAAGCCGTCTTCCATTTCCCGGGCGGATTGGCAGATTATCTCACTGAAACATTAGGGTCAAAAGCGACAATTACCGAGACTTTATTCGCGGGAAAATCCAAAAAAGACTCCGGTCATGGCCGGGTTGAATGGGCGATAAGCTGGTCCCCGGAAGGCTACGGCGAAGCGGACAGTTTTGTTCGGTCCTATTGTAACACCGTCCCAACACCTGGCGGAGGAACACATGAGGCCGGCATGCGCGCAGCCATTACCAAAGGACTGCGAGCTTACGCCGATTTAACGGGCATGGGTAAAAAAGTCAGCCACGTCACGCCGGACGATGTGATGTTTGGTGCTGGAGCACTGGTTTCCGTTTTCATTAAAAGCCCGGAATTTCAAGGCCAGACGAAAGACAGATTATCCAATTCCGAAGCCTCGCGTCTTGTAGAGAATGCTGTCCGTGACCCCTTTGATCATTGGTTAGCCAGCTCTCCCAAAGATGCGACAAAGCTCTTAGAGTGGGCTATTGAACGCGCTGACGAGCGCGTAAAGCGCCGCAAAGCGCGCGACGTGAAACGTAAATCAGCGACGAAGAAGTTACGACTACCGGGCAAACTTGCCGATTGCTCGCGCAAAGGCAGTGAAGATACTGAAATTTTTATCGTTGAAGGTGACTCTGCTGGTGGGTCAGCCAAACAAGCCCGCTCACGCGAGACGCAGGCAATCCTTCCACTAAAGGGTAAGATACTAAATGTTGAGTCTGCAACAATGGAGAAAATCCAACGCAATAATGAAATCAATGACCTCTCAGTCGCTTTAGGCGTAGGCCTTGGCCGCAAATTTGATCTTGATGATTTGCGCTATGAACGCGTGGTCATTATGACAGATGCGGACGTTGACGGCGCGCATATTGCAGCCCTGCTCATTACATTTTTCTATCGTTACACGCCGGGCCTGATTGAGGCAGGACGACTATATATGGCGATGCCCCCGCTCTATAAGATGACACAAGGCGCGAAAACAGAATATGCGGTCGATGACGACCATCGTGAAGAGCTGATGCAAACCATATTTACAGGTAAAGGCAAAGTCGAAATTGGCCGGTTCAAGGGCTTGGGCGAAATGAACCCTGCGCAGCTCAAAGTTACCACGATGGACCCCCGCACGCGGACTTTGGCCCGTATCACATTGGATGCGGACGAAATGGCAACAACGGAAAGTTTGGTTGGAACCTTGATGGGAAAACGCTCCGAGTTGCGCTATGAGTATATTCAAGAACATGCGAAATTCGTTGAAGAGGTCGACATTTGAGTCCTCGCCTGACGAAAGCACTCTCGTGTATTCGGCAGCTAACCCAGGCCACAGCCGATATTGCGATAGTTCTTGGCTCTGGCTTGGGTGATTACGCTAAACGGATTAAAGGTGTTTCAATCCCCTTCTCTGAGATTGCAGGCTTCCCGCTCTCATCGGCCCCAAGGCACAAAGGTGTTTTGCATATTGGAACCCTTCACGGACGTAGGGTTGTCGCATTTCAAGGTCGCCTGCATCTTTACGAAGGTCATCGCCCTCAGGACAGCGTTTTCCCAATAGAGGTTGCCCACGCGTTGGGCGCACAATCCGTTATTCTGACAAACATATCGGGCAGCCTAAATCCCTTTTTTAAGACCGGAGAGATCATCGGCATATCAGATCATATCTACCTTCCCGGTTTAACGGGACAGGGCGCATTAGTCGGACGAGACAACAAACAGAGGTCACCTTTTGTCAATTTGACACGCACATATGACCGTAACTGGCGCGCCGCGTTGAGCTTGTCTAAATCCGGAATCTACGCCTGCCTTGCGGGCCCACATTTCGAAACGCCCGCCGAAGGCCTTATGTTACGCAATATGGGCGCGGATATGGTTGGAATGTCGACCGTCCACGAGGCCGTCATGGCGCGTTACCTCGACATGCGGGTTTTGGGTCTTAGCCTGATTGTGAATCCGGTCATTACGGATCCAGAAAATCAAATCGAAGTAAATGAAAATGAAATTTGGGCCGGCGTAGACACCGCCTTTCCAAATTATTCTTTGATTATAGACCGGGCCGTAACGACCTGTCCCTACTGATTGAAATCAGGCAGCTGGATATCCGGTGTTTTGCAACCAATGACCCAAACGTCATAAACGCCATGATCCAATGCGGATAGGGCGGGGCGAGACGCGAACATCCAACCGGAGAAAACTGTTTCATTTTCTTGTGTTTCTTGACCTTTGCCATCCAGTCTCGCGTCACGAATTTTCAGAAAAGCAAATGTTTCAGGTAATTCTTCAGGCGGGCGTTTTTCGCAATGAACAGCGTCGATTGACAAACTTCCATATTCCAGCGTTTCGCCGACCTTTACGGTGTAATCTTGTGTGGTCGCCGTAACTTTGTCCAAAGCCCGGAGCATGATGGCAGACCCCGGAATATTGGCTGCATGCGCAGATACGCCAGAAAACAAAACCAGACTAATTGCGATAAGAGCGCGCATATCAGGTCTACTCGCTAGGGGTCCAGGATTCATAATCGGCGGCAACCGCATCGCGAACGCCGCCGCGGTCCAAACTGCCTTTTGGCTTATAAGCGAAAGGCGTTCCCGTCATATTGGGAACATGGCTTTCTTGCCATCCGTGGACTTTGATATCGATTTCGGAGGGGAGTTCGTCATAGGTGTGGTGCAACCAACCGTTCCAAACCGGCGGCACTTTCGACGCTTCGGCATAATCCGAATAGGTCACATAACGGCGGGTGCGCCCATCATAGCTTAGTTTTGTGCTCTCAAAATACTGATTGCCAAATTCGTCTTCTCCGACCTTTACGGCCTTTGTTCGAATTTGAAGTGATGTGCCCAATGTTGAGCCATTCCACCAAGTAAATAAGCGATTGAAAAAAGCCAAAGGTCCGACTCCGGAAAAATAGGTTCTAGGGGCGGTGTAAGCCCGCTAGGCGAAGCGGTAAAGCCTGAATGTGTGTGTATTAAGGCCTAGATTAGCCGAAATTAAGCGTCAAAAATGTCACACTGACTGTAAAGAGTCGGAACCTTACCGTGATTTTAATAGAGTTTAGAGGCCCCTATCTCTTAAACAAATAGAGTGATGAAAATGTACCCCCTCATTTTTGCAGCTCTCCCGCTTGCATGCCTTACGACCTCGGCTTGGGCCCAAATTCGTGTTGACGCACGGATACAGATGAGTAGCGGCTCTTGCTCGGGTTGCGATTTATCCAATAAGTCTATGAATGGCGTTCGGCTTAATAATGCTGACCTCTCCAGCAGTAATTTCAATAACTCAAATCTTTCTGGGGGGTCTTTAGACGGCTCAAATCTATCTGGTGCACATTTTCGCGGGGCCCTGATGTATCGCATCAGCGGCGACAAGGTCACAATGCCGAAAGCGGTTTTCGAAGACGCAACTCTCACAGAGGCCGAACTATCAAATTCGAAGTTTTCACAGGCTGACTTTTCTAATGCGAATCTTTCGCGTGCAAGTTTCCAAGGCTCAGATTTTCAGGGCGCGCATTTTGAAAATACGAATTTAACAGGCGCCAAGTTACGACACGGAAAATTTCAAAATACAGATTTTGACGGGGCTATCCTGATTGACACTCAACTTAATGAGGCGAATTTTTCAGGCGCAAATTTATCAAAAGTACAAGGCTTACAACAGGCGCAATTAGACACGGCCTGCGGCGATGAAAACACGCGCCTGCCGTTCGGCTTATCCTTGCCTTATTGCGATGATGTCAGCCCCTCCATGGCTGCTCATGTGCATGATGATATAGATGAAGAATTGGCCCAAGTTGCGAAGCGTTTAGACCGTGCAATTTCCGATGTCGAAAATCTTCTGGCCGCGAGTGCCCCGCGTGACCGGGCTCTCAGAACGCGTTTACAGCGTATCCACAGCGACCTCAGCCAGAGTAAAGCGGCCTTAAAAAAGTAACGAGCCACAAACCCTCAAAGTGATGACGGTGCTCATCAATGCATCGCAATGCACCGCAGCGATTATGATTCGGAAAGCAAGTGGGGCCAAACCTCACCCCGCTTCGTGCAAGCTCTCAGGAGGCCGCACTAATCCTTAGGGATTGGCGCAACCGTTTTGATGTTCAGCTCTTTAAGCGCAGATTGGTCCACTTCCGCGGGGGCATTCATCATTAAATCCTGCGCATTGCCGTTCATTGGGAACAGGATAACGTCGCGGATTGTTTCTGTTCCCGCCAACAACATAACGATACGGTCGACACCCGGTGCGATACCGCCATGGGGCGGAGCGCCAAATTTGAACGCATTTATCATGCCCGCAAATTTATCTTCGACGACTTCGGGGCCGTAACCCGCAATCTCAAAGGCTTTATACATGACGTCGGCTTTGTGGTTCCGGATAGCGCCGGAGGACAGCTCTACGCCGTTACAGACGATGTCATATTGATAGGCGAGGATGTCGAGCTTCTTCTCATCTGTATCGGCTTCCTCGAGAACCTGCATCGCCGTTTTGCCTTCGGGCGCTTGCGGCATAGAAAACGGGTTATGCGAGAAGTCGATTTTCTTATTATCTTCGTCCCACTCATACATCGGATAATCGACGACCCAGCAGAATTTAAACGTGCCTTCGGGGATGAGGTCGAGATCGGCCGCGACTTTGTTCCGCGCCGCACCCGCGAGCTTATAAGCATCGCCCTTTTTACCCGCAGAGAAGAAGACGCCGTCACCTGGTTTGAGGCCCATT
>CALFWV010000169.1 GCA_937927825.1 uncultured Caulobacterales bacterium
TCCCCGTCCATGAGAGGCCATGTATTATAGCTTAATCCTGATTTTGTGCCCGCCACAAATGCACCTGCAATAATTTGAAGATAGACGAGACCCGCTAGGACGGCGCTTCGCTTTGTCATCTGCGCGCCATCAGGCCTCGCCAGAAATTGGTTCCGCGTGGATTTAAAAAGCCAATATAGCGCACCCAAAATAATGAAGGCCATTCCGAGATGAGTCGCGAGGCGATATTGGCTCACATTGACCATCCCCTCTTGCAGGCCACTGTAAACCATCCACCAGCCAATTGCCCCTTGGATACCAATTAAAATCGCGGGAATAATAAAAAGACCGACCTTCCCGGACGGCAGCTTTTTACGCAAGGCGAACCAAGCAAGCGGTAAAACGTAAGCCAGCCCTATGAACCGCCCAAGCTGTCGATGTCCCCATTCCCAAAAATAGATAAACTTAAACCCCGCCAAATCCATATCGGGATGCTCGGCTTCAAATTCGGGTATCAATTTGTACTTCTCAAATTCGGACAGCCAGGCTTCATTCGAGAGCGGCGGAAGCGCGCCGCGAATGGGTGCCCATTCTGTAATCGACAGCCCTGAATTTGTGAGCCGTGTCGCGCCGCCAATCACAATGATTAAGGCGACAAGAAACATCATGAATAAGAGCCAAGCCTCTACGGATTTCGAGCGTGAATACATCATAAGGGCCATATAGGTAGATTGGAGCCAAAGTCGATGCGTCAGTCTGACGTTCACCGCAAAGATTGGAAACAAACAAGATGGTCGGAGTAGCAGGATTCGAACCTGCGACCCCACGCCCCCCAGGCGTGTGCGCTACCGGACTGCGCCATACTCCGCCGTCCACCTTGAAGGCCGGGCTATAGGAAAAACGGCTTTCCCGCGCAAGACATGTTTCCGAAACCTACATCCTAATCCCGCGTCCCAGCTTTTCTGAAATCAGACATTTTCAGCTTGAGTGCCTCAAGAGCTTTCAAAGCCTCCTCTAAAGCCAACTTATCCGCCGCCGACGGACCTGTTGGGGTTGGATTTGGCACGGGCGCCCGTGGAGGCGCGACCGCTTCAGGCGCCATTTTTAAATTGCGCTCAACTCGTTTTGGCTTAGCGACCGAACTGGATACAGTGGCGGGATCGGCAGGCTTTATCCGCTCTGGCAACAGGTCGGTTTCTGCCACAGTCTTTTCGAGAGCGGCCTTTTCTACCGAACGTCCCAATTCCACAACTCTCGACGCACCCTTTTTCTGGATGAGTTTTTGCACGTCTTTAATGGGGTGCTTTTCATCATGCAGAAGTTTTTTAATGCCGCGTATGAACTCAATGTCTTCGGGACGATAAAATCGTCTTCCACCGCCGCGTTTTATCGGTTTGATGTGAGAGAATTTGGATTCCCAGAACCGCAGCACATGAGGCTGTAGACCCAGCTCTTCCCCGGCTTCACTGATGGTTCTAAACGCGCGTGTTGTTTTTGTTTGGCTCATTGTTGCCCGCATGATTCGCCTCCCGAATTATTCGGATGCGAATCAGAGGGTATCACGATTTGGGTGATAATGCCGAATCCACGCGTTCCCGGAGAACTTGTGAAGGCTTAAACACTAAAACGCGCCGTGAGGTAATTGGTACTTCTTCACCCGTTTTTGGGTTTCGGCCAATGCGCTCTTTCTTATCGCGCAGAGAGAAAGTTCCAAACCCGGCCATCTTTACGTGCTCGCCTTTGACGAGCGCATCTCCAATGTGGTCGATGACGGCCTCGACAAGGGTAGAGCTTTCCGAACGCGATAGTCCAATTTCACGGTAAACGGCCTCAGCAAGATCCTGACGAGTAACAGTTTGCGAATTAACAGTAGTTGCGGCCATGAGGTCTTAAAGCAAATTCGCCCCCTAGGAGGCAAGCTAAGACTTTGGAAAAAACAAAAATTTTTTCAAAATCTCAATATTCTTAATATCGCAGCAAGGCCGCGCCCCATGTGAAACCGCCGCCAAAGGCTTCCAGCATGACCAAATCACCTTTTTTAATACGACCGTCTTTGACTGCGGCGTCCATCGCCAAGGGCACTGATGCCGCCGATGTATTTGCATGTTTGACTACAGTTGAAATCACTTGCTCCGGCTTAAGTTTGAGTCGCTTCGCTACCGCATTGAGAATCCGCTGATTCGCCTGATGAGGGACAAACCAATCAATATCTGCAATCGCAACATCGGCCTGCGCAGCACAATCGCGAATAACTTGGGCAATATCTGTCACGGCGTGTTTAAAAACCTGATTGCCCAACATCCGCAAGTGACCAACAGTCTGTGTCCGTGACGGCCCCCCGTCGACATATAACATGTCACGATGCGACCCGTCCGAGCGTACAAATGTCTGAAGGACGCCTGACGCCCCGCTGTCATTCGGCCCGTCGCCCTCCACGGCTTCCATCACGACCGCGCCCGCTCCGTCGCCGAATAAGACGCACGTCCCCCGATCAGTCCAATCCAATATCCGAGAAAAAGTCTCAGCCCCAATCAAAAGCGCTCGCTTGGCTCCGCCCGATTTCAACAAAGCATTTGTGACATGCATGCCGTAAATAAAGCCGGAACAAACGGCTTGAATATCGAAAGCCGCGCCGTGACGCATGCCTAATTTTTCTTGAATGATTGTCGCAGTGGCAGGAAAGGTCAGATCCGGCGTAGAGGTTGCGACAACGATCAAATCAATATCGTCAGCTGTCAGGCCCGCATCGTCTAAGGCTGCAAGTCCGGCGGCATACCCCAAATCAGACGTAAATTGCCCTTCGGCAGCGATATGACGCTCCCGAATACCCGTGCGCTCTTGAATCCAAGCGTCTGATGTCTCGACGACCTCCGACATTTCGGCGTTGGTCATAACGCGTTCCGGCAGGAAACTCCCGATACCTTTGATCACTGCCCTCATGCGATGAATCCGATATTGTCATCTTCATCATGCAGGGCATCCAGACGCTCATCAATCGCATCTTGGAAATCACTCTCAGCCAGGCCCATGGCGATATTTAAGGCATTCGCATAGCCAATAGCATCCGTCCCGCCGTGGCTCTTCACGACAATACCGTTGAGTCCAAGAAACACACCTCCATTTGCACGTCGGGGGTCCATCTTTTTCTTCAATTTGCGAAGCGCCATGAGGTTAAGCGCCGTTGTGAATTTCGACCACCAATTATCATTCAGCGCTTCCGAGAAAAACGTGCTGATAAGTTTTGCGGTGCCTTCCGCGGTTTTTAAGGCGATATTTCCGGTGAACCCATCGGTAATGACAACGTCCACATTGCCGGATGAGATATTATTACCCTCGACAAAACCTATGTAATTGAGCCCGAGTTGTGATTGAGCGAGCCGCTCATGTGCCGCTTTGATGGTCGTGTTGCCTTTGCCCTCTTCCGTGCCAACATTGAGCAATCCAACAACCGGATCTTGTTTTCCATATATTGCCCGGAAATATGCCTCCCCCAAGACAGCGAATTCCGTGAGTTGCGCGGCGTCACATTCAACATTCGCGCCGACATCCAGAACAACGGTCATATCCCCTGACAAATTTGGCCAGCTCGCGGCGATTGCCGGGCGTTGAACGCCGCGCTTTGCTCGCAGTTGAAGCTTGGACATCGCCATCAATGCGCCTGTATTTCCGGCGGAGACAGCAATGCCTGCTTGCCCGCCTTTCACTGCGGCAATGGCGTTCCACATGCTGGAGCCCTTGCCTTTGCGCAGCGCTTGGGACGGCTTATCATCCATGGATATAGTTTTCTCTGTATGAAAGACTTCCGAGCGTTCACGGGTCCGCGGCGCGGCCTCCAATAATGGCGCTAAGGCCTCGGCATCCCCGTGCAGCTGAAAGCGAGCGCGACGGCCCTGACCTTCATGTGTGAGAAAATGTTCGATTCCTTTGATAACAATATTCGGCGCGTCATCGCCGCCCATTGCATCAATCGATATGACCAGTCCGTCTAGCATAAAGCGTTCCCGTGAAAGGCGGAGTATAGTGCCCTTGAGCGCTCAAGCCTAGCCATAAAGCGGTCTCAATTCCCCCTTAGCTGCTCTGTGATTAGTTGGCAGGCAAAACCGGAAAGGAAAACTCAGTCAGGGCTATTTCACCCAAGGACGCCTCTGATAGAGCCATGTCAAAATCGAGCAAATAGCTAGAAATCGTGTCGACAAATGCCGTCGCGGAAGGCTTAAATTCTGGAGCCGTCCCGCCAACACTCAATGTTTCGGCAAAAACGGCAGCTAAGGCCTCTTTGGGCGCGTCTTGGTTTAACGCTTCCGCATATTTTTTAACGCGGTCATAAAAAAGCGAAATCATCGGCTGGATACGCTTTTTGACACTGGCATCGGACAGGGCTTCTTCCCGTAAAGCGATTTCAAAATCATCTTTCATTTCATCAAACAGCGCTTGCCCCAAACGTTCCCCGTTTTCGCCATATCTATTCAAGTTGGATAAAATCGCGGCGATATGGAGGGTCAAAACATCGATGCGTCCATCATAATTATCGACAAAACGCCCGTCTCCGTAAAACTGAGGGTCTCGCGATTGGGCCATTAATTTCGCATAGATTCGGCGGGCATCTTTTTCCGCCGCACCGTCGCGTCCAAATAAACGGTTTAGAAATCCCATAGCTTCAGCCCTATCCTTAATGATTCTGACCAATTCTTCACGCAGTTACGGTCTTGCCCTGCCTATGACGGAGCGTTAGGTCCATAACAACTATAGACACTACGCGTGATCCGATATGAACGTGCCAACAAAACTTTTGATAATTGCAGCCGCAACAGTATTCGCGAGCGGGTGTAACCCGGTGCTGAGAACACATGGCTATGTGCCGACGGCGGAAAAACCGCAGGCGGTGAACCCGGCCACAGACACAAAGTCCTCGGTTCTGTCCCGACTCGGCAATCCATCGGTTAAATCGACATTTGACGAAAAGGTCGAAGACGACGTTTGGTATTACATCACATCCGTTCGCCAGCGCTACGCCTATCTACGCCCGCAAATTGAAGACCGCACAGTGACCGCCATTCATTTCAATCCCGATGGTCAGGTCACCAAAGTGGCTGAATATGGTCTCAAAGACGGCGTACCTGTCAATTACGTCGACCGTAAAACACCAACACGTGGCCGCGAACTTTCCGTGTTAGAACAAATCTTTGGCACAATTGGACGTCTTCCGACGGATCGCTTGACGGGTGCGAACCAACAAACCGGCGGCGGCGGCGGTGCGGGCCAAGGCAACTAAACCCGGATTATTTGTGCCGGTAACCCGTTTGCGCCCACCTTATTTTTTGGCCATCGACATCTAAGCAAACAGAGCCTTCGCCCGGCAGTATGGACCCTATCAGCGTGAGTTTGAGCTTGGCGTGGCGCGCGGCGTCAAATATCGCCTGACGGTTTTCCGCATTGGCCGCAAAGACAACGCCGTAATCATCCCCGAAACTCGCAAGGGCTTGACGGGCCTGCTGCGGATCTTTCTGTCCATCTGCCCAACTCTCCGCGCCCATGGAGAACGGCAGTGCATCAAAGTTTAAAGTCGCACAGGCGTCACTCAATCTGGCAATATGCGCAACGTCCGCCATCACCCCGTCAGAGATATCGGCCGCAGCCGTTGCGAATTTTGATAATATGGGCCGGTAAGCAAAGGCAGGTTCGGGCCGCCAGTAGGACGTCTCAAATGCAAAGATATACTCGCCTTTTGGCGCGGGCAGAATCGGTTGGTTTGTCACCAAATCACAGCCCAACATCGCATCGCCCAAGGTGCCGCTGACCCAAATGTCATCACCCACGGACGCCCCTGCCCGCTCAACCATATTGCCCTGTCGAACCTCGCCTATCAGGGTGATTGAAAAAACAGCGGGGCCCGTCGTTGCTGTCATATCACCCCCCCAAAGCGTGCAGTGATATTCCGCCTGCGTTGTCTCAAGCCCTTTTGCGAACGCCGGGATCCATTGTTCCATTTTCTCTGCAGGCATGGAAACCGAGAGCTGATAGCCGAGCGGCGCGCCCCCCTTTGCTGCGATGTCAGATAGGTTCGTGCGCAGGAGCCGTTCGGCCACATCCGCGCCATACATGGCCTTTGGGAAATGCACGCCCTCTACAAAACTATCTGTTGTGATGAGGAGATCGTGATCCTCACGCGGCGAAAATCGCGCCGTATCATCTTTAAGGCTTAACCCCTCTGGCCCGGCCAGAGGTGCAAAGTAGCGGGCGATTAAGTCAAACTCATTCACTGGTTTGTGGGATGCCTTCAACTGCGGCAGTTTCGGGCAACGCTTCTTTCACCGCCGCGGAGGCTTCCGCGTGAGAAGCTGTTAATCCAAATTCGGCTGCACGTGTCGCTTTCGCAATTTTGTCCAATACGCCATTTACAATTCCAGGCTCTTTGCCGGAGAAAAACTCTGTCGCGATGGCCATGTATTCGTTGATAATGACAAGCGCCGGAACGTCGGGACGGGACTGTATCTCATAAACCGCAGACCGAAGCAGTGCTCGCAATGTCGCATCCAAACGACGCAGCGGCCATTTGTCGGATAGGCGTTCCGAGATCGCCGTATCAATTTTAGCTTGATCACGGACCACACCGTTTAAAATGTCTTCAAAATACGGCTCATCGGCGCGGACCATACCCGGTTCATCTTCGTAACCAAAACGGTGGTCGAGGAATTGTTTTACAACCGTTTTGTGCGGTTCGCCCGAAACATCCATTTGGTAAAGCGCTTGTACGGCACTTGTACGGGAGACGCGCCTTAGCTTTGGGTTGGCGCCGCTCATGTTTTATTCAATTCATCGCGAAGCTGTATCATGCGCAAACAGGCCGAGGCTGCAAAGCCGCCCTTATCTTTTTGGTCCGGTTTAGACCGCGCAATGGCTTGCGCCTCATTCTCAACCGTGATGATTCCGTTGCCGATTGCGAGCTGATGATGCACCGCAAGGTCCATCAAAGCCCGAGCGGACTCTTCGCAGACATAATCATAATGCGTTGTTTCCCCGCGAATAACGCAGCCCAGAGCGACGTAACCGTCATAGCCCGACCCGGCTTTTTCCGCATAAGAAATGATGTGCGGGATTTCGAGTGCGCCCGGGACATTCACCTTCACAACTTCCGCGCCCGCTGCTTGCAATTTCGCCAAAGCGCCTTGCAGCAAGTCTTCGGAGATGGACTCGTAATAGCGAGCCTCGATAACGAGAATTTTCATATTAGGTCCGTGTGTTCAGCAGCGGTGTAATGCCGTCGAGTTCCAGGTCATAGGCATCAAGCCCGATAATTTTTGGCATGACATTCGTAATGAGCGTCATCTTGCGCACGCCCTGATGGGACAGGATCTGCGCGCCGACGCCATATTCGCGAATGGTTTGTTCTTTACGATTGACCGTAGATTTATGCGCTCCTAGTCGCTCCAGCAAACTGTCAATTGACCCCTCACGAATGAGCACCAAAACCGAGTGACCGTCATGGGCGGCCAGTTGTTTCATGGCATCCCAAATCAATCCGGACCGAGGGCTTTCCTCGGACAGGACGTCGCCGGCAAAATCAATTTTGTGAACACGGACCAAGCTCGGCACCCCAGCTTTTGCTTCGCCTTTGGAGAGCGCCACATGTTCTTTGCCGTCGAGGAAGTTTCGGTAGACGTGAATTTCAAATTCATCGCCATTTTGGCTGCGGAAATCGCTCGTCGCGATATGGCGGACAAAATGATCTTTTTGCAGGCGATGCGCGACTAAATCCTCAATCGTTCCGATTTTCATGCCGTGTAATTGCGCGAAAGCAATGAGGTCCGGCAGGCGCGCCATGGTCCCGTCATCATTCATAATTTCGCAGATGACCGCCGATGGGTTGAGGCCCGCCATGCGGGAAATATCAACGGAGGCTTCCGTATGACCGGTGCGCACCAACACGCCGCCATCTTTCGCGATGAGCGGGAACATATGCCCCGGCGTAACAATGTCGTCTTCGCGGCTGTCAGGATCAATCGCGGTTTGAATGGTGAGCGCCCGGTCGGCGGCGCTAATCCCGGTCGTCACGCCTTCGCGTGCCTCAATAGATTGCGTAAAGGCCGTCTCAAAGCGGGAGCCGTTATTTTTATTCTGCGGCTCCAGACCCAATGTATTCGCGCGCTGTTCTTCAATAGCGAGACAGATGAGACCACGCCCATGCTTGGCCATGAAATTAACCGCATCGGGTGTTGCAAATTGCGCGGGAATGATGAGATCGCCTTCGTTCTCGCGGTCTTCCGCATCCACCAGAATATACATCCGGCCATTGCGGGCATCTTCGATAATCTCTTCCGGCGTGGCGAGCTGATAGACATCATCAAAAGTGGCTGTGTTCATTTCCGTCAAGATTTTTGTCCCATATGAGATAAGTAGCGCGCGACATAGCGGGCGATGAGGTCGATTTCCAGATTTACTTCATCGCCGACCTGTAATCCACCCAAGGTCGTCGCTTGGGCGGTATGCGGGATTATATTGACGGAGAATGTGGCGCCGGACGCGGCGTTCACCGTCAGCGACACGCCGTCGACGGTGATGGAGCCTTTGGGCGCAATTCCGAAAGCGATGTGGTCCGGAGCCGTGAAATCCAGTTTCAGCGAGCCCGCAATTTCCGTGCGCGCTGTCAGCGTCCCAACGCCGTCGACATGACCCGTCACCAAATGCCCGCCAAGTTCGTCTGCGCCCGTGAGCGCACGCTCTAAATTGATTTTCGTGCCCGTTTCCCAGTTTCCCATGGTGGTTTTGTCGAGGCTCTCATCAGACACTTCGAAAGCATACCAATCAGGACCTTTTTCGATGACGGTCATACAAGCGCCCGCGTGCGAAATAGAGGCTCCGATATCGATGGTGGAGGTATCATAGGCGCATGCCACGTCCATGCGCGTGTCGCCCCACTCCCCGCCTGTGCCGCGAGTCACGGACTTAACTGTGCCAATATCTGTGATGATACCTGTGAACATTAGTCCGCCTTCACGTAAATTTCGTGGAGGTCCAAACCGACCTCGCTGACCTTCATACGATGCAGCCTCACGGCTTGGCCCATATTTGTCAGGCTCAACGCACCGACACAGTCCCGCCCATCTCCGCCCAACAGAACAGGCGCGCGGTACCAATGCAATGTGTCGTAAAGTCCGGCGCGTACAAAGCTTGCAATCAAGGTTCCTCCGCCCTCCACCAAGAGTGACCGTAGGCCGGCTTCCGCCATAATTTCGAGCGACTCCTCAAGGCTAAGACCATTTTCATCGGTAACGGGGTGAACAATCACGCCCTGCTCTCGCAAGGCTTCTGCTTTGGCGTCAGAGCCGTGGCGCGTGAAAACCCAAGTCGATGTGTCTTTGGCCGTTGTGACCAGATGAGAGCCCGGCGAGAGTTTCAAGGATGAGTCAAATACAACGCGCACCGGATCTTTGCGGCCCGGCACACGCGATGTGAGATGCGGATTATCCAGCTCTGCCGTGACCGCGCCAACAGCAATTGCGTCATTTTCAGCGCGTAAATATCGCCCATGCGCGCGAGCCGCATCAGACGTGACCCATTGGGAATCGCCATTGGCTAGGGCGATTTTACCATCAAGCGAGGTCGCCAATTTCAGCGTGATTTTTGGTCTACGTCCTAGGGGCAAAACCTATTCATCCTCGCTGCCCAAACGCTCATCCGTGATGAACGAGGCAAAATCTTCGGTCTCGCGAAAGTCTTTATAAACAGAGGCGTAGCGGACATAGGCAATCTTATCCAAATTGGAGAGCCCTTCCATAACCAACTCACCAATTCGGTCGGATGTAATGTCGGATGTACCGCCTGCCTCCAGCTGGCGAACAACCCCTGAAATCATCTGCTCAATCTGTTCGGGTTGGAGAGGACGTTTTTGCAGCGCTATCAAAACCGAACGCGCGAGCTTGTCCCTGTCAAACGGCGTGCGGCGACCGGATTTTTTGACAACGGTCAGGTCGCGCAATTGTACGCGTTCAAATGTCGTAAACCGCCCCGCACAGCTGCCGCACTGACGGCGACGGCGCACAGCGGAGTTATCCTCGGCTTGACGCGAGTCTTTGACCTGTGTGTCTTCGGATGAACAGAACGGGCAGCGCATAACGGGGATATAGGGGGTTCGTCGCTAAAAGACGACTCCAATATCAACTTCAATGCTAAAAGCCATACCACCTCCGTCATCACAAGACTTGTTCTTGTGATCCATCTGTAGCTACTCGTGGATCGCAAGGACAAGCCTTGCAATGACGGAGTAAATTGCAGTTTCTGGTAAGCCAGAATTCCAGAACCGCTCCGTCAGCGACTCCCTACGCTTTCAATACCAACGCGGCTTCCCAGCCCTCGTGATCTCCCGAAAATTCTTCCGCCAATTTGCGGATTGTCGACAGCCGTTCGCCGATGTCAGCCTCGTTTAATGTCCCATCATGATGCGCCCGCACGACGAAACCGTCGTCGCCGTCCTCTGCGCCGGGTTGACCCAATGCGACATCGTGAAAGCCCTTTGCAAATAGCGCTTTTGCAAAATCGCGGGCCTCGTCTTCACCCTCAAAGTAAACGTAATGAATAACGTCACGAATGGCGGTCTTATCATCGCCATGCGCAGCGAGGGCGTTCAGCGTTTGAAAATCTATCGGTTCTAGCTAGGACACAAATCTACTTTAAAAATCCGTCTGGACCACAATCGTTGCAGGGCACATGATAGATAGGGC
The DNA here is from genome assembly GCA_937927825.1 of uncultured Caulobacterales bacterium. Taxonomy (GTDB): domain Bacteria; phylum Pseudomonadota; class Alphaproteobacteria; order Caulobacterales; family Maricaulaceae; genus Litorimonas. The sequence continues at coordinate 10,698 of CALFWV010000169.1, forward strand.
AACTTCCCAAGTGCCACTTCCCATCCGTGCACGCGATTTGAACAGGCGTTAGTCCATCCGGGCAAATATAAGCACGGTAATGCCTATTATCGGAGCATGAAATATAATTTGGCCATGCATCGTCCGTTTGCGCGACGTCCTTTCGTTCAGCTTGTGAGTTTGTTGTCGAGCATGCGGAAAGCAATAATGCTAACCCAATGAAAATGTTAAAGCTACCCCGCATAAATCGGGAAGCGTGAGGTTAGCGCGACGACGCGGTCTTTTACGCTGGCTTCGACCTCTGGATTGCCTTCTGGGTTTTCCGCGAGCGCGTCCAGAACTTCGACCATCAACTGACCGATTTCGCGGAATTCCGCAGGCCCAAAGCCACGCGTTGTGCCCGCCGGAGAGCCGACGCGAATGCCGGATGTGATGGTGAATTTCTCTTTGTCGAATGGAATGCCGTTCTTGTTGCAGGTAATATAGGCCCGTCCAAGGGCAGCTTCGGCGGCGTTGCCCTTCACGCCTTTTGGCGAGAGGTCGATGAGCGCCAAATGCGTGTCCGTTCCGCCGGAGACAACGGCATAGCCGCCCTCAACCATAGCAGCCGCCATCGCTTGGCAATTGTCGATAACGCGTTGAGAATAGGCTTTAAATTCCGGCTTCAATGCATCGCCAAACGCCACCGCTTTACCCGCGATGACGTGCATGAGCGGCCCGCCTTGCAGGCCCGGGAAAATGGCTGAATTAAACTTACGCGCCAGTTTCTTATCATCCGTCAGGATCATGCCGCCGCGTGGTCCGCGCAAGGTCTTGTGGGTTGTCGTCGTCGCAACATGGGCATGCGGGAATGGCGAGGGATGCGTCCCGCCCGCAATGAGGCCCGCAATATGCGCCATAT
>CALFWV010000170.1 GCA_937927825.1 uncultured Caulobacterales bacterium
TTCCGGTGAGTTTAATAATGTTGTGACATCGCGGTTGCCGTCGACTTCGACATACATATCAAACCCTAAATGTGGGTCCCAGCGGTAAGGATGGACAAAGCCCGTCAGCTTGGCGACTCCTTTGCTGCCAATGATATGGACGGCATTCTCATAAATTGCGTCGCTACCCATATTGCAGTCCAGCTGAGCCGGAATGTTTCCAAATGTCATCGACCCCCAGCTCGCAATCGCCACGCCATTATCCGCACGCCCGTGAATGGCTTCGAGGATTTCCGGCTCATGTTCGGTGAGAGTGCGCATCGCATGAAGCGGATAACAGCCGAGGTCCATCAGGGCGCCGCCGCCAAGCTCGGGAATATATCTCAGCTCGCCCTCGCGGTCCGGAATATGAACGTCAAATACGCCAGAGATGTGCTCAATTTCCCCAATCTTACCCGATTTGATTATCTGCTCGAATTTCAGAAAAGACGGATGAAAGCGATAGTGGAATCCTTCAATCAGAACGCTTCCCGAAGTCTCGGCCGCATCTACCATCTGCCGCGCTTCCTCGGCGTTCATGGCAAAGGGTTTTTCGCAGAGCACAGACTTGCCATGCCGGGCCGCTAAAACCGTTAGGTCGCAATGTAGGCTCGGCGGGAGAGCATTATAAATCAGATCAATATCATCCCGCGCAACCAGCGCTTCATAGGACGTCTCAATATGCGGAATTGCATGTGCATCAGCATAGGCGCGTGCCCGCGTTACAGACCGACTGGCGACGGCTTGAATGATGCAGTCCGCTCGCGCTTGCGCCGGATGGATAATCGCTTTGGGGGCAATTTTTGAGGCGCCGAGAAGGCCGATACGGATCATGGAATTAACCTGCCTTGTGGGGTGATAGGTTTTCCATCCGGGAAATCATCGCAAGCCAAGCTCTTGAAACGAGAGCCTGACGCTGGATTGCTGAACGTCATCAAACAGTCGTGAAACCCTGCCTTTGTAATGCGCCCCGCAGATTCTAAATAAGTACATTGCGCGATAGCGCCGATAAAATAGCTGGCCTCGAAATGGCCTCTTGGCGCTGTTACATTTTCTTCTGAGTCCAGAATATGCATCCAAAATTGATTGGGGCGGTCGGAAAGCGTGTGGCTAATTTCGTGGACTATTGTGTTTAGTGCGCAGGATTTTTCGACGACATCTCCTTCGGTGTATCGGGCGAAATGCAGGCGGCCTAATTCAATTCTTCCGATTTTATTTTGGCCGGGCATTGGTCCTGCCCCTGCTTTGCGTGACGCCTCAAACCCGAACCCCTGCCTATCCGGGGACCGCGTTGCCGGTGTCCCTGTGAGGGTTACGAAACTTTCCGGCCACCATAGATTGGGCTTTCTTTTATCCTGCGTCCTAAGCCTGGCGAGAACTGTATCGCTGGGCACTAAATCTTCTTTTTGAGAGACGAATAGCTTTGGATAAATTTGGCTCGCGTGCTGAAAGTTTGTCTCGAATTCCGGCGATTGCATGACGGAAATCGCCTCTTCAATCCAGCGGTTCACAGTCACCGCATCCGCGGGCGGCATGTTTCCGGCTCTCAGATTTGGATGAATACCAGGCGGGGTAGCGTGTTCACTGCCGGGCTTCGGCGCGGGCGGGATTGGTGGTTGAGAACAGGCCAATGCGCCCAAATTCACACTCAAAACAAGCGCTGCCTGTTTTGCCGCCTTTAACTTCACTCGGCGTCGCCTGCATAGGTGAGCGCCATGAAGACATCTTCAAGGTCGGCTTCTTCCGTTCGCAAATCTGCGATCGACACGCCGGAGTCTTTGACGCGGTTCAACATGCCCGTCACAGAATCCGTTCCGCTGCGATATTCAATCACGATCTGTCCATCAAGTGCAAGTTTTGCGTTTAAATCGGACAGGCTTTCTGGGAGGGCTGAAAGCGGCGCAACGGGTGAAATCCGCAAAACCTTTTTATCCAGACGCGAGAGCAGCGTCGACTTTGGCTCATTCGCGACAATTTTCCCTTGATGGATAATCGCAATGCGGTCGCAAAGGGCTTCGGCCTCTTCCAGATAATGGGTCGTCAGAATGATGGTCGTGCCAGCCGCGTGGAGCTTTTCGACATAGGCCCAAAGCTGACGGCGCAGCTCAATATCAACGCCCGCCGTTGGCTCGTCCAAAATAAGGACGGGCGGATTATGGACAAGGGCTTTTGCAATCAACAGACGGCGTTTCATCCCGCCGGACAATTGTCGCACATAGGCATCCCGCTTATCGGCCAGCCCCAAAGCTTCCAGAATTTCCATGCTCCGACGCTCGGATTTCGGTACGCCGTAATACCCGGCTTGCAGCTCCAGCGCTTGAAACGGCGTAAAGAACACATCCATCGCAATTTCTTGCGGCACAATCCCGATTGAAGCGCGGGCCGAGCGGGTCTGCGTCGTGATATCATAGCCGCAGATTTTCGCCGTGCCTTCGGTTTTATTGACTAACCCCGCTAAAATATTGATCATCGTCGATTTACCCGCGCCGTTCGGGCCAAGCAATCCGAAGATGGATCCGCGCGGAATAACCAGATCAACGCCGTGCAAAGCCGTTTTGGCCGGTGCTTTTTTCGACGCGGCATAGGTCTTTTTCAGACCCGTGATTTCGATTGCAGGCGCGGACGTAAGGGGTGTAGATGACTGGCTCATATTGACCAGACCTTTAGACGTGGCCTAAAGGCCAATTCAATACTTAAAACGCATAGACCGATCCAAAGGACGCCCGCATGGAAAATGGACAAACACCCGCGACATCTCAATCCTCGCCGCAGGACGATGACGTTGTGATTGTCGCGTCGACGCGCGTCATGTGCGAAGGCTCCGGCGGCGCGCTGGGGCATCCGCGTACCTTTCTCGATATGGGCTCCGACACATCTGTCACGTGCAAATATTGTGACCGTGTTTTCAAGCTGGACCCAAATGCGGCGCCCGGTGGCCATCATTAGTTATCGTCTCACGGCGAGTTCCTGAACCGGACTTAAACGCCGCGCAGGGCTATCCTGCGAAAACGCGGCTTCACCTTTTTACGGAGCTGTTTTATCCCTATATCCACGGTGAGCCGGCATCCCCCGCCTGCCAAATCGCGTAACAAAGAGAGATTGATATGTTGTTGACCATGATGAAGGGCAAAATTCACCGGGCAACCGTGACCCAGGCCGACCTCCACTATGAAGGCTCAATCTCAATTGATCAGGATTTGCTCGACCGTTCCGGTATTCTAGCGAATGAACAAGTCGATATTCTGAACATCACCAATGGCGAGCGGTTCACGACTTACGCAATCTCTGCGCCGCGCGGTTCAAAGACATTCGGCCTCAACGGCGCGGCGGCGCGCCGCGTGCAATTGGGCGATAAAATCATCATCATCACCTATTGCCAAATGGAAGCCGAAAAAGCCCGCAACTATGCGCCGAATGTGGTGTTGTTGGACAGCAATAATGAAGTGATTGTTCCAAAGGTGCATTAGGCAGTAACGCTGGTGCTTGGCCGAATGCTGAATGGGTAAGCTTGAACGAGCGGCCTACTTGGGCTGCGGTTTAACCCACTCACTGCTTCCATCCTCATTTCAAATATCTACCGTGCGAACAAATCCCCCAATCTTTTAACCACTTATAAAAAATTCAATAAACTCCATCCGCACTTCGCCTTTTATCCCGCATATTTAACTCGTTCTTTCAGACATTTGGACAGGTGAGCTCTTACTTAGTGTACTTTGCCAAAGGTAAAGTACAACCATATGCATTTTATCTCCGATAAATTGCACGGGCTGGTCTGGAAGACGGCAGGCCTGAGCGTTTGGAGTTTAGCTTCCAGATTGTGCCAGGGCTTTTGTGGTGAGAGAAGACCGCTGGGTGTTGAACCCGGTCATATCCAATAAAACGGGCAATTCTGACCGGAACGCCTAACTGCGCGACCTGGTCCATTTCGCGAATGCGAATTGCACGACCCAGTGCATCTACAACTGTCGCCGCGTGTTGAAACTCGCGTAAAACAACTAACCACTCTGGTCTCCATCGCGGGGGCCAACACGCGGGCAGTCCTACTTGTTCAAAAATGAAACGTCCGGCAGTTCCTTAGATGTCCTGCGAAGGCTCTTGCTTGGCCGCCTATCTATTCCCCGTTTCAAACCCGAACAAATTCGCAATATGGACGACAATCATGAACCCGACACTGATCGCGGCCAGCGCGATAATCATCCATGGCGGGCGCACGCGGCGAAATTCCGTCTTCTCTTTGAAATTTTGGCGAAAGCCCAGAATGACAAGTCCCGCACAGACGGCGAGGCCAATCAAACTAATCAGCAAGTCTTCTGAATGGGACATGGTTGAATGAGGTTTCCGAAATAGGTGTCAGATTGGCGGGGCGACTAACACCATGTCGCGTTTTATGCCAGTGGAACCGTTTGTGCTTTAGCTCGCTAAACGCGGTGAGCGCGGGCGTAAAGAGTAAGAGCCAATAAAGCGGCATCGCGAGGGTTGATTTTATGAGACTGGATTTGCCTGCACGATGGGCGCCTGCAATTCCAATGAGACAGCCAATCGCGATCGAAAACAGAAACGTCAAACTATAGGTCAAGCCAATATCAAAAGGCACGCTCACCCACCACAGGACGGCGGCAAACAGCGGCAAGCCAATTACCACGGGCGTATAAAACAGGACCGAAAGTAAGGTGATACCCAAGGTCAGTTGCAGGGTTAGAAACCGAAGGGCGCCTTTTAAGCCGCCCGGGGCGAGAGGGCTGGCCATATGTACATCCCATGTCTGGATATATCCCTTAATCCAGCGGGCACGTTGGAGCTGCCAGTCCTTTAAAATCGAGACGGCCTCCTCTTGGGTGGGCGGATGGATATAGCCAATTTTGTGACCTTTGGCCGCCAGTCGAAATGATAAATCTGCATCTTCGGTCACATTAAACGCGTCCCAGCCGCCAACGGCGTCCAAGGGCCCGCGGCGCATATGATTACTGGTTCCGCCCAAAGGGAACGGCAACCCCAATCGGCATAGGAAAGGCACCCACACATGAAACAAAGCCGCATATTCCAAAGCAAATTGCCGTGTCAGCCAGTTGTCGTCATGATTGAAATATTCCAGTGGGGCTTGAACGGCCGCCCAATCCGGCTTTGCTTGAAAGGCGGCAATCGCGGCGAGGAGTTGGTCGGGATGCGGGCGGTCCTCTGCATCATATATCGTGACAAATGCCCCCGGGGATGTTTGCAGGGCATAATTTAAAGCGCGAGGTTTTGTTTGGGGGGACCCTTTTGGAACAATGATTTGGCGGAAAGGGGGGCGTAGGGCTTTCGCAACAGCTTGCGTCGTTATCGGATCGGCTTCTTCGGTGATAAGGATAATATCTAATTTTTCGCGGGGATATTTAAGGGCGTCCAGACCGTGCGTAAGTTGGTCGACCATTTGTGCCTCGTGAAAAAGGGGTACCAGAACCGTGTAAATGGGAAGCTCTTTGGAGAGCTCGGCGAGACCTTTATCGCTCGGTTTGGGCGTGAGGATAGCTGATAGCCTTAGCGCTGCAAACATAACGCTGACCCAGGCCATGGCCGCAAATAAACTTTTGAAAGCGTCGCGAGGTTGAAAAATAAGCCAGCAGAAATACCCGATGACACATAGAATCAGAATGCCGTTGGAGACGGGACGGTAGGCCGCAACATCTGCCTGTCCAATTTTTAAAATCGGTTTCTCGTTGTCTTGATTTAATTTTTCACTACCCATCCCACCTATATCGGTAGGGTTGTAATTTTAAGACCGCAAGATAAAAATCATTCAAGTTATGTCGAGGTCAATCGTTTATAGGCCCAAAGAGCAGAATCGGCGACAACAGCGTCCGGATGATCTATGTAATCTTTCGCGACGGATTTTAACGCCAAATCATCGCTGTTTCCAATGGCGTAAAGGACATTTCGTAAAAACCGGAGCCATCCAATCCGTTTTATCGGTGAGCCTGCAAACCGTTTGCGAAATTCGGTTTCGCCTAATGTCGCGAGATCTGAGAGGGCCGGCGCATTTAAATCCTCCCGCGCCGCAAGCTTTGTCTCTCGTCCAATTTGCGCAAATTTATTCCAGGGGCAAACAGCGAGGCAATCATCACAGCCATAAATGCGGTTACCCATTTTAGCGCGTAAGGCCGCGTCAACGGGACCGGCATGTTCGATGGTCAGATATGAAATACAACGGCGGGCGTCTAATTTATAGGGGGCGGGAAACGCGTTCGTCGGGCAAATATCCAAACAGGCGCGGCAGGACCCGCAATGATCTAACTCCGGCGATGTTGGCCTTAACTCTGCGGCGCTGAGAATAGAACCGATGAAGAGCCAAGATCCGAACTCCCGGCTGACCAAATTCGTGTGTTTGCCTTGCCAACCCAAGCCGGCAGCCATCGCCAGAGGTTTTTCCATCAAAGGGGCTGTGTCGACAAAGACTTTCACATTTTCCCCTGTATCCCGAGCCAGCAATCCAGCGAGCTCTTTCAAGCGGCCTTTCATAATGTCGTGATAATCGCGACCCCGCGCGTAAACGGAAATCGTCCCGACAGCGGCGTCTGTCAGCGTCACCAAAGGGTCGCTTTCCGGGCCGTAGTTCATGCCGAAAATTACAGCTGATTTGGCATCAGGCCAAAGATTTTGAGGGTGTGAACGGCGAAACGCGGTCTCCGCCAGCCACGCCATTGATCCATGATGTCCGGCGTCAATGGCCTCTGCCAAACCTATGCCGGGCTTGGAGCTAAAATTTGAAAGCGCAGCGATGTAAGGCCGGGTGAACCCCAGTTTCGCCGCTCGCTGTGTCAGGGCTTTGAGAGGGTCGGCCATTTAGAGTTAGAAATCCAAATCAGTATAATGCCGGGGCGCTCGCAACCCGGGTTGCCGATCCCCCAGTATTGAGCGGAAGGCAGGACGGGATTTTATTTTCTGATACCACTCTTTGAGTGCCGGATACGTACGCCAAGAAATTTCACCCAGAAAATCCAAACAGGAAATGTGCGCGGCGGCGGATATATCGCCAAGTGAGTAACGCCGTCCGGCCAACCAATCTCGAGTCTCCAGCAGGGATGTCATATAAATCAAATGTTCCGCCAAATGCAAACGTCCCTCGCGGAGGACTTCCGGGTCGGCGGGACCCGCATTATATTGAGTCTGGGACAAGACGGCGCGTTCGACCTTTTCCGCGAGGATATAGGCATCAACTTCAGCCGTGAAGCGTTCGTCAAACCAAGCACAGAGTCGCCGCGCTTCGGCGCGTTCATAGGCGTCTTCTGAGAGCAAAGGATTCCGTTTAGAGCCGTCATTGGCATATTCAGTAATCGCTCGGACACCGCTAATTGTCAGCGTTCCGTGTTGGGTCAAGTCAATGAGAACAGGCGGCATGCCTTCGGCCGTTAGCTCCGAAAACTCCGGCTCCGGCACCCAAGGATTAACGACGGTCTCGCGCACCTTCAGCTTCTTCTCTGCTAGGGCAATCCGAGCCATGCGAGAAGGCGGGTGCAGGGGGAAATGATAAAGCGTCCGCATGCCCAGCCTTTACCGCAAACATGGCAAATGAAGCCTTAACGCGCGGTTGTCTTTTTTTGACTCAGTCTAAGGTGTTTGAAAGTGCGCGTTGCTATGGTTATGCCCGCACCCCGCCGGGTGAGGGTAGATAAGGACATCTGCGGCGGGAAATGCGTCCATGATGCGTTTCTCGGCGGCCATCACAAGGTCATGAGATTGCGATAGCGTTAAGGTTTCGTCGAAGTCTAAGCGCATTTGGATATGCAGATGCGGTCCAGCGGCACGCGTACGTAAATCTGTAACCGCGCGCACAGCGGTATCAGACATGGCAAGCCGTTCAATCGCGCGGCGCTCATCGGAATTAAGTTCTCTGTCCATAAGTTGTCCCCATGCCAGACGTGCGATTTGAAAGGCTGTAAACAACAACCAAATCGCCATCAGGCCGCCAACGAACGAGTCTGCCCAAGCAAATGGCGTGTAACTGGCCACAGCAATGCCGATGATGACGAAGATATTTGCGAGTAAGTCCGCAATGTAATGGGCGCGATCTCCTCGCACAGCGATAGAGCCGGTTGCGCGAACGGCCCAGCTTTGGGCAATGATTAGCCACAAGGTTAGGGCGATAAACACGACCAAAACCATAATGGCCGGACCGCTTTTGGTAACCGGGTGTGAATGTCCAATATGTCCAAAGACCTCTTGTAACAAATGTGCAGCGCCCATTACGATTAAGCAGACTTGGAACACGGCTGAGAAACTTTCGGCTTTGCCAAACCCAAATCTATATTCCGGATTGGGTCGACGGGCAGCAAATCGAACCGCGATGAAACTCGCAATGGCGCCGAACATATCCAGAGCTGAATGTACCAGAGAGGCCAACACACCCACGCTGCCTGTTTCGCCCCACAACCAAAACTTACCGACGGCCATGACGACGCCTAGACTCACAGCCAGCGCTGTAATTCGCCGCGTTATAACAGCGGAGTGATCCGGCGGCAGACGCCCTGGACGGCCGCGTCTGTTCGGTTGATCGAACCGATCATCCGATGTGGCCGTTAAATCTGCCTCTGATATGTCGCTATTCGCGCTCATTGGCGAAGTGTTATAGCATAACTTTGGAAATAGCGAGTTGGATTTTCCTCAAAGTCTCGCACGAAATGGGTATGATTTACCCAATGTTATGAGGTAGTCAGTTCGGCAAGAAACTTAAAACCTATTCAGGACCTCCTCATGCACCTTAAAAAATTACTGGCATCCGCGGGTGTGAGCTGTTTGCTTCTGGCCGGTTGCAAGCAAGCCGTTGAAAAAGCCTCAGACACCGGCGTGAAGTCAATGTTGGAAAAAGGTTCAGAGCAAGGATTGACGGCAATTCCGCATGCGCAATTGCCAGATACGGTGACGCCAAAAAGCTACCGTATTGATATGATGATAAATCCGCAAAACGACAGGATGTCAGGCACAGTTGCGATTGATGTGACGGTGAACGAATCGGCAAGCCGAATTTGGATTCATGCAAAAGAAATGACAGTTCCCGCTGCCCGTATTGAATATGCGGATGGGTTGACAATGGCGCTCACCTTCCACGCTATACCTTTGGCCGAAGCGCCTTCTGGACTTGCATATTTGGCCGCTGACGGAAAAATCCCCGCAGGTGAAGGTACGATCATCTTGGAGTATGAAACACCCTATAATCAAAATCTAAATTCCGCCTATCAGGTCAAACGCGGAGAGGATGCTTATATTGTGACGCAGTTTGAGCCGCTGGGTGCGCGCGAAGCTTTTCCAAGTTTCGACGAACCAAAATTCAAAGTTCCTTTCACTGTGTCCATCACATCCCCATCGGAAGAACTGGTTATATCCAACACGCCCGCAACAGTTACGACGGATGTCAAAGTTAGTGGAGAGACTTGGACGAAACACCAATTTGCGACAACTCGCCCGCTACCCAGTTACCTCATCGCTTTCGCGGTTGGGCCCTATGAAATGAATGATTTTGGCAGCATCCCGGCAAATTCCGTCCGAAAGACTCCATTGGCGCTTCGCGCGATTGCGGCCAAGGGTGAAGGCGCTAATTTGGAATATGCACTGAAAGGGACGGAACCTATTTTAACCGCTTTGGAAGAGTATTTTGGAACGCCTTACCCTTATGAGAAACTCGATTTAATCGCCGCGCCGGACTACGCATTTGGAGCGATGGAAAACCCTGGCGCGATTGTTTACCGCGAATATTTGCTGCTCCTGAATGAGGATGCGCCGCTCAGTCAAAAGCGCGCATATGACCGCGTCCATTCGCATGAACTGGCGCATCAATGGTTCGGAAATCTTGTGACGCCGGTCTGGTGGGAAGATATTTGGTTGAATGAGGCCTTTGCAACATGGATGGGAAATAAAGCTATCGACATTGCATTCCCGGATGCCAATTATGATCGCGTAACGCTGAATGCCGCTTTGGGTGCGATGAACATCGATACGCTCTCAACGACGCGAAAAGTGCGAGAGCCCTTGGAACGGTCCGAAAATGTGATGGATCAATTTGACGGGATTACCTACCGAAAAGGGGGCGGTGTTCTGTCCATGTTCGAAAGCTATCTCGGTGAACAGGCTTTTCAAAAAGGCGTTCGCTTGCATATGGACCGCTATGCGGACGATGTTGCGACGGGGGACGACTTCTTCCAATCTATCGCAGATGGATCTGGCAACCCCGATGTTGTAAGCGCAATGAAAAGCTTTGTGGATCAACCCGGCTTGCCGTTGGTTAAAGCGAAAATTTATACGGATCAGGTCAAAGGTACGGGAGCGTCGACCGGCATTATACTCAGCCAGTCGCGTTATGCGCCTCTAGGTTCGCAAATAGGTCAGGGTCAGAGTTGGGAAATCCCGGTTTGCATTGCGTATGGCCAGAACGGACAAGTCGGCAAACAATGCGCCTTGCTCGACGAAAACGAGCGGCAGATGACAATAGACGGTGAAGTCGACTGGGTTACACTCAATCAAAACGGGTCCGGTTATTATCGCTTTACGATGGATAGTGCGGCTTGGGCTTCATTGGTCGAGAATTTGGGTGAGTTAAATACCCGCGAAGCTTTGACCGTACAAGATAGCCTCGTTGCGGCGTTCCGTGCGGGTGAGGTTGATGCTGATGTATTCTTGGACGGCATGAGTGCTTTTGCGGCTCACCCAGAGTATGATGTTGCCTCCGGCTCAACCAGCCTGTTGGGCTTTATGCAACGCGAGCTTCCGGATAGCCGGGATAATCTCGCGCGCCATGTGCGCAATACTTATAAAGCGCGCTACACCCGAATTTTCGGAACTGAGACGGTTGAAGGAAACCTTCTCGCACCGACTTTAGCGAGCCTCTTGGTTGGAATCGGTGAAGATGAAGAGATTGCGAGCGAGATGGTAAAAACGGGTCGTCAATATTTGGGCCTTGATGGAGAGACCGATAAGACGAAACTCGCGCCAAATATGTTGGGATTGGCTCTGCGGGAAACCATGCGCACGGGTGGCATGGCCGCTTATGAGCCGATGCTCGAAATGGCTGCTCGGGGCTCGTCCTTAGAGAAAGGCGCGGCTGCTGGCGCGCTTGCGGC
>CALFWV010000171.1 GCA_937927825.1 uncultured Caulobacterales bacterium
CCAAGTTGTCATGCGACGGATGCAATCTGATCTTCTTCCTATTCTCCTCGCGGCAGAGGCCGGAACATTGGATAAGGCCGACGCCCCCGCTTGGTTCGACGAACCCGTCGCCAATGTGGTTCTCGCGGCAAAGGGCTACCCCGGAAAATATGAAAAAGGCACTGTCCTTGAAGGGGTTGAGACGGCCAATGAAAAAAACGGCGTCGTCATTTTTCACGCGGGAACACGGCGAGGCACAACTTGCGGAAAATTAAAAGCCAATGGCGGCCGGGTTCTGAATGTCACGGCGTCGGGCGAGACGCTGAAAGAGGCTGTCGACCGCGCCTATGCAGCCATCCAAGATATTGACTGGGCAGACAAACAGTTCCGAACAGACATAGCCCATCACGCGTTGAAGGACGTTTAGCACTTCGCGGCCCGGGTTTCGCTTTTTGGGCGAGTCCGTTTCCCAAAGGTTAAGAATGTGTTAACAGGTCTAATGACCTATCGCACACTCCTCAAAACCGCTCTGTTCACTTCGCTTTCGATTGGCGCATTGGGGGTGGGCCTCTCCGCCTTTGCCCATGACGACACGCACGAAAACTATGAGGATTACACGCTAATCCACGCGGGCGAGGTCATGTCGGTTCCGGGTGAGGCCGTCCTATCAGATCAAACCATTATTATTCACGACGGTAAAATTGTCGGTATCGAATCAGGCTTCCTCGACGATGAAGACGCCACGATTATTGACGGCAAAGATATGTTTTATTTGCCTGGGCTTATCGACAGCCACGTCCATCTACGCGGTGAATGGAATCCCAATGGCCGCTTGGAAACCTTCACAAAAGAGCCGGGCGATGTCGCTTTTGACGCCGCATATTACGCCAATAAAACACTCATGGCAGGATTTACGGCTGTACAAGATGTTGGCGGACCGCCGGAGATTAAGGCGCTCTCCCGCGCAATTGCTGCCGGGAAAGTTCCGGGGCCACATATTCGTGCCTCCGGCAATGTCAGCATCACGGGCGGACACGGCGAAATGAATGGATTTCGCGCAGATATCTTGGAACACTTTCAACGCCCGACGAATTGCGACGGAGCAGATGATTGCCGTCGCGCCACGCGCCTCGCCATTAAAAACGGCGCGGACCTCATCAAAATCGCGTCGACAGGCGGCGTGTTGTCAAACACAAATGCCGGCACGGGTCAGCAAATGACGGATGAAGAGCTGGCCGCGATTGTTGATGCGGCGACATCTATGGGCCGCAAAGTCACCGCCCATGCCCATGGTAAAGACGGAATAGACGCCGCGTTGAAAGCGGGCGTGAGGTCAATCGAACACGGCACATTCATGGATGCGGAAACGGCCCGTTTATTCAAAAAGAATGACGCTGTTCTGGTCCCAACCGTCTTGGCGGGAATGACCGTGAAAGAATGGGATTTCCTTCCTCCTGCCAGCTATAAGAAAGCACAAGAGGTCGGTCCTAAAATGCTCGATATGCTTGCCCTCGCACATAGCAACGGCGTCACAATCGCCTTCGGCACAGATACAGGAGTCAGTAAGCACGGCGAAAACGCCAAAGAATTTGAATATATGGTGCAAGCCGGAATGTCGGAAACAGAGGCCATTCGCGCCGCCACAATTGTGGCCGCTGAACATATTGAGCTGGACCACCTTATCGGGACGTTGGAAGCCGGAAAATATGCGGATATCATTGCCGTCGACGGCGACCCACGGGACAATATCAACGAATTGATGGACGTTAATTTCGTCATGAAAGGCGGCATTATTTATAAAGGCGAATAGAGCTTATTCGCCAACGCCCCTGTCATTTTCTCCCTGTCCCACCTAAGCTGGTGCGATGACAAAGACAGCGCTAATTATCGGATGCGGAGATGACACGGGCGCGGCCATTGCCCGGGCTTTCGCGCGCGAAGGATTGCACGTTTGTCTCTCGCGCCGACCCCGACATGCGGAGAGATTGGAAGCTCTTGCCAAAGATATTCGCACCGAGGGCGGACACGCCACGCCCTGCCCCGTGGATGCCCGCGATGAAGATGCCCTCATCGCACTATTTGAGACGATTGAGAATAATATCGGCCCGCTGGATGTCGTCGTCTTTAATATCGGCGCAAATGTCCGCTTTCCCATTGTCGACACAACCTCCCGCGTGTTTCGCAAAGTCTGGGAGATGGCGACATTCGCAGGGTTCCTGACCGGGCGGGAGGCGGCCAGACATATGGTGCCACGCGGGCGCGGCACACTTATTTTTACAGGCGCCACGGCAAGCTTGCGCGGCTCCTCAGGATTTTCCGCTTTTGCCAGTGCGAAATTCGCTTTGCGCGCTTTGGCGCAATCTATGGCCCGTGAACTGGGTCCCAAGAACATTCACGTCGCCCACGTCATTATTGACGGCGCGATTGATACAAATTTTATCCGAGATATTCTGCCCGACGTTGACGACAGACGCGCGCAAGACGGCATCCTAAACCCCGACCATGTGGCGGCCAATTATGTGATGCTCCACAAGCAGCCGCGTACAGCGTGGACACATGAGCTGGACTTGCGCCCCTGGTCTGAAAAGTTTTAAGCCCTCGCCATGACAAAAACAATTGAGTTCATTTTCGACTTTGGCAGCCCAAATGCCTATCTGGCGTGGCATGCGCTACAGCCGATATTATCCCGAACGGGCGCGAGTCTGGATATAACGCCTTGCCTGTTGGGCGGGATATTCAAATTGACAGGCAATCAAGCGCCGTGGATGTCTTATGCAAATGTCAAAGGCAAATTGGACTATGAGCGGCTCGAGATGACCCGCTTCATCTCGCTTCATGGTTTGTCGAAATTCAAAATGAACCCGCATTTTCCGGTCAACACACTCCTGCTGATGCGCGGGGCCATCGCAGCAAAGCAAAGCGGCGGTCTGGATATTTACGTGAAAGCGGGACTTTCCGCCATGTGGGAAAACGGCGAAAATATGAGCGACCCGGACGTATTTAGCGCCGTTATGACAGCCGCGGGACTGGATGGCGGCGCGCTTTTGGCTGCGTGTCAGGATCCTGTCATTAAATCCGGGCTGGCCGAAAACACAGACAACGCTGTGGCGCGCGGCGTCTTTGGTATCCCAACGTTCTTTGTCGGCGACGAGATGTTCTTTGGGAAGGAACGACTGGACCAGCTTGAGAGCGCCCTTCCGACCACCGCTTAAACGTTAGTCTAATTTCCAGACGCGCCGTATTAACGTCATCAACGCTGTTTCACTCACATGCATTTCATGGTCAGCGAAGAATATCATGTTCAAAAGATGGAGAAGTGCAGGTTTATCGGCATCCCGCCCGACGCGCTCCAATATCGGAATGAACCACGCATCAAATTCAGATCGTGGCCCCGAAATTATATGACGTACGTGGTCCTTATTCATTTCAAACCAGGCCAGAGCCTTGGTCTCCGTTAGTTTTGGCGTGTGCGTCTTGGTCAAATCAATCCGCGATACAGACTTAATGAAGACTTCAACTTCGCTGGAATGAACTTTCTTATCCGCATATATCCCAACGGTCAGCACCATCAGAATACCATTCAATGTAGAGCGTCGCATAAACAGGTACCAAGCCGTCAAAATCATGATTAGCGGTGAATTTAGGCAATGCACCTTAAATCCGCTTAACCTGTTATCTCATCAAGCTTTTGAAAAATTCCCAAATTTGCCTCGATTTTTGCGGTGTGTGGGGACCCAAAACTCCGCTGACATCATCCTTTAAATGCTCCATCGGCGAGCCGTTTGTTTGAAAAATAAAATAATCGAACAGATTTTTCCAGGCCCGGCGCTCCGCCTCCGGAAGTTGGCGAACGGCGAGCAAGCTGAGGACCAAGGCCTCCAACGGCTCTCGGCTATATTGCGGTCTCGGGCTCCACCAATAATTTATCAGTACGTTCAGGGCTCCCCTTGCCCGGACATGATGCCACCAAAGCGTCGGAATATAAATCCCGTCACGGGGCTGTAAATCAGCTTGCTGCCCATGCGCCATAGCGTTTTTTTATTTGGGATATCTCTGAAGATCTGGGGCCTCGGGATTGGGCAAGCTCACTTGTGGCCCGGCCATATTATGTTCAATCGGTCCCGGATAGAGATTGGCTATCTGAGACGACGGAAATAATATGAATCGGCGTGTCCCGGAAACCACACAGGCAATATTAAAGTTTGTATCATAATGTGTCGACACAACACTATCTGTTCCGACCCAAATGCGCGGTGGCGTATCAGTAGGTACAAGAGGCATTGGACAGGCCTGAACAAGGTTCGGCATCACATTCGGCATTGGGTTTGAACCCATATACAGGCTTTGGCCGTCTCGAATTTTCAATACCTTGTCTATGAAATCCGCAAATGCCATCTGACCGTTCTGATAATTAAATCCGCGCATGGATTCATCGTAGAAAAAGCGCCCTTCAATTTCCGGACGCCCCTATATCACATTCACATTCACAGGCCCGGTCGTGGCCGCGCCCGATATTACGGCAGCTAAATCTGTAACCCCACGTTTTGCTGATTGTGTCAGCGCCCAATTTTTGACGATACCGCGCAAAACCACGGGCTGTCCCGCAGGCATGATTTCATCGCGAAACGTTGCTTCATCAGCGCCGTCATGTCCCGGAAGCAGAGCATATTCAACACTCATTTGGACACGCCCAAGATGGCTCTCGCGCCATCGGCATCGCGCATAATCTGTAACCTCAACGCGTCAAAACTTTCGAATTTTTGCTCCGCCCGAATAAAGCTACGAAAACGCACGTCAATTAACTGGCCATACAAGTCTCGGTCAAAGTCGAGCAGATGTACTTCCAGCCGCGCGTCTTCGCCGTCAACCGTGGGGCGGTTGCCCGTATTGGCGACAGCGGGTCGCCAATTCTCTTCACCGTCAATGCGAACTTCGACGACATAAACGCCAAATTTAGGGCGGACGAGATCGGCGAATTCCAAATTTGCCGTTGGGAAATTAATTGTGCGGCCACGCTGCTGGCCTTTTTGGACAAAGCCGTCCACACGCCATGGACGGGAAAGCATATGCTGGGCATGAAACACATCACCGTCTTGCAAGGCTTTGCGAATTTCTGTTGAACCGTATTTGCCATAAAGCGCATGCAGGCCCACGGGCGATATGGCTGTCACGCCGATACCGCGCTGCTTACAAAGGCGGGTGAGGCTTTCCACATTTCCACATCTATTTTTACCAAAGCCATAGTCTTCGCCAACGATTACATGACGAATACCAAGCCCTTGATACAATACTTGCTCAACAAATTCAGTATCGTCCATGTCACACAAGGCGTCATCAAACGGAATTTCGTAAAGGAACTCGACGCCCAACTCCGCCAGAACTTGTGCGCGGATGCGTGGACTCATCAAGCGGAAAGGCGCAGCGTCCGGTTTGAAAAACCGGTAAGGATGTGGGCGAAAGAGACCAATGCCCAACGGCGCGCCCAGCTCTTTTGCTATAGAGTGTGCGCGTTTTATCACCGCCTGATGGCCGCGGTGCAGCCCGTCAAAATTGCCGAGTGCAATGACCGCGCCCTTATCAGACGCAAGCAGCTTCGTATAGGTTTGAAGCGTTTTCACACCAAGGTCCGACAGTCATAGATGGGGCCAGTTTTGACGGTTTTGAGGTGGTTCGTGGCCAGGCGCGGGTCGAAACGAATGCGTCCGCCTTCGCGAGACCCGCAACAACGTCCAAGGACCACCTCAAAGCCGCCGCTAAGCCGTCGACATGAGCGCGCCTTGGAACTGCGTCGCGGCGATTGGCAATGCGCACGCATTACCTGCACCGCGCTTCTTGTCCAAAACACGCTCATGTCGATCAAAATCTGTCCCATCTATGACTGCAGGACCTACTCTTCGGTTGGGCGCTTCTGCACAAAGACGCCCGCGTCGCCGCGGCAAATCTTCTTACCGTCTACCTCGCAATGACAACGCATTTTCACGCGGCCTGTGCGTTCATTGATTTCGACAACTTCGGCGACGGCGGTAATCTCATCGCCAATCAGCGCCGGTTTTCGGAAGCGCAAATTCAATTCAACAAAGACCGCACCGGGACCGGGAAGATCATTGCCTAGAACCGCAGAAATGAAACTGGCCGATAAAGCGCCATGGGCAATACGGCCGGGAAATCCAGCCGCCAGGGCCGCCTCTTCACTTACATGGATGGGATTATGGTCGCCCGTTATGTCGGCGAATGTGTCGATCATCTTCTCGGTAATCGTCGCCTGGGTTTTCGCCGTCAGGCCGATTTCGAGATCTTCGAGATAATATTTGATGTTGCCAGTCATTGGAGCGCCTTAGCAAAGGCTTTCGCAGGTTGCCACGATAAATCTACCATCTCAGGCGCGGCGCGACATATCGCGCGCTAATCCCGTGATCACCCAACAGTGTTTTGAACCGGTTTTCCATATCACCATTCAACCCATCCTGAATAAACAGGCAGTCCATTTTCTGGCGTTTCGCGCCAATCAGATCGGTAAAAATATTATCGCCGATACAGAGAATCCGCTCCGGCGGCGGGACGTAACCCGTGACCTCGTCCAGCCACGCACGGCACAGACGGTAAATCGGCTCATGCGGTTTACCTGCGTAAATCACCTCTCCGCCCATCTCTTCATAGGCTTTGCCCAGAGCGCCGCCGCACCAGATGATATCATCGCCGACTTTGACTTTCATATCCGGGTTCGCGCAAACCATCGGGATGCCGCGCTCCCGCGCCGCGCCCAGAATTTCGATATAATCATCGGGATGCTCGTCATCCTCATACATGCCGGTGCAGCTTATAAAGCTTGCGTCTTCGAGATCAGAGAAATTCATCTCTAATCCAACATAAAGCTTATCATCTCGCGCCGGCCCAATCTTAAAGGCGGGACCGGGTGCGCGGCGGGCCAGTGCGTCGATGGTCGCATCGCCAGCCGTCACAACTGCATCGTAAAATTCGCCGGGCACGCCAATCTCGCGAAAGCTCTCGGGGATAGTGATGCTTGGGTTTGGCGCATTGGTAATCAGGACAACAGGGGCGCGTTCGCGAAAGCGCTCCAGCGCATCACACGCCTGATGAAACGGCATTTTCCCATTATGGATAACGCCCCAAATATCGCAAAATATAGCGTCATAATCATCAGCGACTTGGCCGAGGCCAGCGAGGGTTTGGAAGGGTTGGGTCATAGGCGCGGGTTACGGCGCAATAGGGTCTTGGGCAAGACGGTATAGCGGTTTTCGTCCTTTCGCTCTATACAGGTCAACTTTACTCACCTCCCCTTTCACATAGCTATTCTGTGTTGGATGCATCACCCTAACAATCAATCCATTTTCAGTTTCGATCATTATCGAAGGCGTTCGACTTCTGCCGATGCTGTTGGGGCCGACGTTAGACGTAACGACAGCCTCTTCAGTTCTCTCAAATCTATATTCAAGACTGTCAGATGGAAACATTTGGCGAAAAATAACGACTAGAACCACACCCAGCGAGGCGACCACACCTATAATCTCGAGATAGAATTTAACCTTCACGTCTCTGCCTTAAGCCCCGCAATATTCCCTTCCCAATCACGGCCGTCAAAGGCGATGCGTTTGGACACCGTCAGAGTGCCCGCATCGACGCAGCGCAGGTTCACGCTCCAGCTTTGCGGATGGCTGCGAGGGCGGTAGAGCGGTTTTATCCCGCAGGTTT
>CALFWV010000172.1 GCA_937927825.1 uncultured Caulobacterales bacterium
GGCCGTTTCTTCAAAAACCATTGCCGCAGAGTCTGTGTTTGTCGTCTTACAATCGGCAAGCGCGATCCTTCTGTAAAACACCTCTACTTTTCTGCCGGTATTCCGACAGAAAGATCAACTCTGCGGGCATGTCCTGCTTAATTGATGGTTTTTCGCTGACCCCGGGTTGGACCTTTTGTTTCAACGGATGGGCAGTTGGAAATTTGCGCTGTCTGCATCTTGAACGGCTTAGCCGAGCGGGTGTCTAGCTAGCGCTATACATCCCAAGTTAGCTGAGGTTTTGACAGGCTCCAGCCTATCAAACCTTGGGCAAATGTGGTTTGGTACGAGTGCATTCGCGTAACCGACGCTTTTTATAGGCCGTCTATCTCTGCGGAAGAATAGGGAGTCGTCTTGGATAGCGTTTTAATCACCGGCGGATTGGGGTTTATTGGGTCTGCTGTCGTTCGGCACCTAATGGCGACAACGGACCGCGAGCTTATCGTTGTTGATGCCGTGACTTACGCTGCCATGCCCGAGGCTGTCGCTGAATTTGAGGCTCAGGAGCGTTACAATTTCGAGCGCGGTGATATTTGTGATTACGATTTATTCCGCCGTTTGCTGGACAAATATAAACCGGCAATCGTCATGCATTTGGCCGCCGAAAGTCACGTTGATCGGTCAATAGATGGCCCGGGGAAATTTGTTCAGACGAATGTTGTCGGGACGGTTCAGGTCCTTCAGGCTTGCCGTTCCTATTATGAGGCCCTTCCCGCCGCGAGGCGGTCTGCATTTCGGTTGCACCACATTTCGACGGATGAGGTCTTTGGCTCTCTACAGTCACAGGACCCGGCGTTTACCGAAACCAGCCGATATGATCCACGATCGCCCTATTCTGCGTCCAAAGCCGCCTCAGATCATTTTGTGCGGGCTTGGGGCGAGACTTATGGTTTGCCTGTCGTGCTGTCGAATTGCTCAAATAATTACGGGCCGTGGCAGTTTCCGGAAAAACTCATTCCCTTGATGATTGCCAATGGCGTCGATCAAAACCCTTTGCCGGTTTACGGGACCGGCGAGAATGTCCGCGACTGGCTACACGTCGAAGATCATGCAGAGGCCCTGTGGCGCGTTGCGAGTCGCGGTCAGCTTGGGGAAAGTTATAATGTCGGCGGCGCGTCGGAACGGTCTAATTTGGAGGTTGTGGAAGCGATTTGTGGGGTTTTGGATCAAGCCTTTCCGGACCGCCCGCCTCATAAGTCTCTCATCGAATTTGTGACTGATCGTCCCGGTCATGATTTCAGATATGCGGTGAATTTTGACCGCATTCGGACAGAGCTAGGCTGGCAACCGCGGCATACGTTCGAGCGGGGTTTGGCTGAGACGGTGCACTGGTATTTGGATAATGAGGCGTGGTGGCGCTCGGTGCTGGAGAGAACAAAGGGCGGGAAACGTTTAGGGCTCGCGACATAGGGCTCGCGGTCAGACCCGTCTTTATCCGTCACCAATCAAATTACGGACATATTGGACATATTCGCTTTGACTCTTTTGATCCACCGTGGCTTGGATTTCAGCTTTGCTCAACCAGCCTTTGCCCAGACCAATCTCTTCCAAACAGGCAATTTTGAGACCTTGTCTTTTTTCTATCGTGGCAACGAATTGGGATGCGGCAAGCAAGC
This sequence comes from uncultured Caulobacterales bacterium, assembly GCA_937927825.1. GTDB lineage: Bacteria > Pseudomonadota > Alphaproteobacteria > Caulobacterales > Maricaulaceae > Litorimonas. The sequence continues at coordinate 1,656 of CALFWV010000172.1, forward strand.
TATCATGGGTGCCGGAGTCCAACCAGGCGAAGCCCCGCCCCAAGAGTTCAACGCGCAAATCTCCTGCATCCAGATAGGCATTATTGACGCTCGTGATTTCCAACTCGCCTCTGGATGAAGGCGTAACGGATTTTGCGATTTTGGACACGCGGTTGTCGTAAAAATAAAGGCCCGTCGCCGCGTAATCACTCTTAGGAACGACTGGCTTTTCTTCTAACGATAAAACAGACAGATCTGCATCAAATTCAACAACGCCGTATCGCTCAGGATCTTTAACTTGATAGGCAAATATGACAGCCCCACCCTGCTCCTCAACCGATTGAACAGCCTCCATAAGGACCGGCATGAAATTTTGCCCGTAAAATATATTATCGCCCAGAACGAGTGCGGCCGTATCATCCCCGATAAAGTCCTCGCCAATAATGAAGGCCTCTGCCAATCCATTCGGGGCGTTCTGAACGGCATAGGTCAATTCAACGCCAAACCGCGACCCATCCCCCAGAAGCCGCTGAAACTGCCCTTGGTCTTCCGGCGTCGTAATGATGAGAATTTCGTGAATGCCCGCGAGCATTAAGACCGACAAAGGATAATATATCATCGGCTTATCGTGCACGGGTAGCAACTGCTTGGAGACGGCGATTGTCACGGGGTGAAGCCGCGTTCCTGCGCCGCCGGCAAGGATAATACCTTTCATGATCTCATCTTTCTCTAGGGGGAAAATTTAGGGCGTGAGACCCCGAGCTCTATAAACCGCCCAAAATTTTCATATCGTCTATTGAAATTCTAACCGTTCTTTTGACGCAAAGAATAAGGAGGCAACCTCAGAGTCATCAGTGGAAGCGTCTGGCGGTAAAGCCAAGATTTTTTCAATCGTGCTCTTTCTCTGACCTAAAGCCGTTTCGAAATCACGCTCTATGTGATCCCACGTTCCGCTAAGTTTCAAATGCTTCATCAGCGTTTGGTATATGTCTACACGACCCATCAAGAAATAACTCTCATATAGAATTTTACTGGCAATTTTCTGATGTATATCTTGATAAGATAACTGCTGAAGCATCGTATCTATGGACTTAACGATAAAATCTAATTCTTCACCTATGTGTGGCGTTGTAAGATATATTTTTTTTATTGTTAAAAGCTGAGCTTCAATCTGCTCTATTTTTTCGAGCGGGGCCCCACGATTGGCAATGATTACAATGTCAATGTCAGAACCATTGATTTCAACGCCGAGCTGAGAGTGATTGCGTTTTGTTTCATGGGCCAGATAATAGGCGATGTCCCCCGACAGGAAAACAACACAATGATCATAAAGCACTTGTTGCAGGTCATCGTCCAATTGCAAGAGAGCTTCCCTCGCCCAACTCAACTTTTTGAGACTAATGGTTCTAAATCGATTAGCCAAAATTGTGCCTGCTTCGACAATCTCAACCATCTGATCGGTCAAATAAATCAAGCTAAATGTCAGAAAATCTCTCAAGATTGAAGGCGAGAGCCTCAGTTGATTTCCGCGCAAAATATCATATCGCAAGTAATAACGCGCGCAATTTGAAACGCGAATAGTGTCGGATTTATAACATTGACGCCAAAGTGCGATATCTGTGAATTGAGGTAATTTTTCTGAAAGTGCCGCACCGGTTAAAGGGCCGCAGGCCTTCAACACCTTCCGAATTTCACCTTCAATTTTCATTTGCCATTCCCGTTATTAATCACATCTTTCCAAAGTATATGAGAATGAATCTAGTTCACGCTAATATCCTGCATATCTCGGCACCATCGTCCCGAGGCCGGTTTCCATGAAATAAACATAGAAAACATAACCGAAACCAATAATCATACTCAGAATTTTCAGTGTAACTTCAGTACGATTATAAGGTTTAAATAGAGCTAAAATCTTGTCTTGGAGTTTCATGACTACAATCCAATCAGCG
>CALFWV010000173.1 GCA_937927825.1 uncultured Caulobacterales bacterium
CGGCTTAAAACAGGTTTCCAAAGACCTTTATTATAAGGCGGGTCCATAAATATATGTGTGAATTTACCGCGTAAATTACCGGGAGCGATTTTTAGTTTTGTCGCATCATATCGATGAAGTCGGGCGTCGTCGGAGATCTTCATTTTCTCGATATTCGCACGAATTGCCGCGCGGGCTTTGGGTTCCATTTCCGCAAATAAACAAAACGCCGCACCGCGGGAAATCGCCTCTAATCCAAGTGCGCCCGAGCCTGCAAAAATATCCGCAACGATAGCGCCGTCAAGGGGCGGTGCCCAATCCGCATGTTTGAGAATGTTGAACACTGACTCCCGGGTTTGGTCGGAGGTGGGACGTGTATTTCGGCCAGCCGGTGTCGCGATGTTTCGACCGCGTAGTCTACCTGAAACAATTCTCATTATTTGCCGCGTCCCTGACCGCGCGGAGTGAATTTACCTTGGTATTTTCCGCCGGGTTTTCCGGCTGCACCCACCTTTGCTTTCCGTTTGGGCTTCGCGAACTTACCCCGACCTTGTGGTTCATTTTTAGTTTTGGAGCTACCTTTGTTGTCTGCCTTCTTTTGGTATCGCTTTGCGCTCCCATGGCTTCCTCGCTTTGGTCCTTTTACTTTTTTTTCAACAGGTTCGGGGAAGTCCATTAAGTGTCCGAGTTGCGTTTGTAGAACACTATATTTAACCTCCTGAACCTGACCTTTGGGAATATCTCCCAGCATAAAGGGGCCGTAACTCACCCGGATGAGTCGGTTCACTTTGAGGCCGAGATGCTCCATTGCGCGGCGAACTTCCCGGTTTTTCCCCTCGCGAAGCGTGACCGTGATCCAACAGTTGTCACCGCTCTCACTATCTAACACGGCTTCGATTGGGCCCGTCATTATGCCGTCAATTTTGATTCCGGTCTTGAGGGTATCCAATTCCGTTTGCGTGATCTTTCCGTATGCGCGTGTGCGGTATCGGCGGGATAAACCTGTCGAAGGGTGCTCCAAATGCCGGGCGAGTTCGCCGTCATTAGTCAGGAGCAAAAGACCTTCTGATGTAATGTCTAATCGGCCTACGGAAATTACGCGGCCTAATTCTTTTGGCAAGGCGTCAAAGACGGTTGTTCGGTTCTTCTCATCTTTGTGAGAGGTCACTAACCCATCAGGTTTGTAATAGCGCCATAGACGGGTCAGTTCTTTTCGCGCGACGGGCTTGCCGTCAAATTCGACTTTATCATTTGGGCCGACTTTGGTTGCGGGCGTATCAATAATTTTACCGTTCACTTTAATCCTACCTTCGGCGACAAGCTTTTCGGAATCGCGGCGCGAGGCCACGCCAGCGCGCGCCAGATATTTCGCGATACGGTCGAGATTTGGACTGTCGGTCGTTTTTGGGTCGGTCATAGGTCAGGGTATCTTGACGGTTGCGGCGCGAAAGGTGAAAGGCGCGCTATGGATGATGAGCACTATATGCGTCTAGCGATTGAAGAAGCCAAGGCCGCAGCACGGCGCGGCGAAGTGCCTGTCGGTGCTGTCCTTGTCAATGCGGAGGGCGACGTCATTGCCCGTTCCGGTAACGCGCCAATCTCTATCTTTGATCCAACAGCTCATGCAGAAATTTTAGCGTTACGAGACGGCGCCTACCAAACTAAGAACTATCGCCTGAGCGGAATGAGCCTTTTTGTGACGCTAGAACCCTGCACGATGTGCGCGGGAGCCATTTCCAACGCGCGGGTGGCCCGGGTGGTATATGGAGCGTCAGATCCGAAAGGCGGCGCAGTTGATAATGGTATTCAGTTCTTCGACCAACCGACATGCCATCATCGGCCAAAAGTTGCGGGCGGAGTTTTAGCCTCAGAGTCCTCGCAGATTTTAAAGGCATTCTTTCGCGAACGTCGCCGCAAATGAAAAATAATCTTAGGGAAACACTTTCCGGACCTGCTTTGGATGACGAGACAGTCACCTTAGATATAGCATGGGGCGCCGTTTTGCTGGGCATTGTCGCAGCTGTTCTCTATTCGCTAAAAGCGGTGTTTGTGAAATTGGCCTATCTGCCCAGCGAAAACTTACCCGAACAAGTCCCGCCCATCACATTGATGATGTTACGACTTGGCTTTTCTTTCCCTGTGTATCTTATGATTTTATTTTGGGTGTGGCGAAAAGCAACGGTGAAACCAACGGCGCTTGAATGTTGTAAGGCTATGGCCGCTGGCGTGCTGGCTTACTATATCTGCACCTTGCTCGATTTTTCGGGGCTACAACATATCACAGCTCAATTAGAGCGATTGCTGTTATTTACTTACCCCGCCTTCGTTATTTTGTTTGGCGCATTATTCTTTGGCGGCAGACTGACGGTCTGGGGCGTCGCGTCCGTTGCGTTAGCCTATTGCGGATTGGCTATTGTGTTTGTTGGAGGAGATATCACGGAGAGTGCCAATCTCTGGCTGGGCAGTGGTTTGGTACTGAGTTGCGCCATGCTGTTCGCGTTATTTCAACTCATCGCCAAAAATTTTATTGATCGAATTGGACCGCCGCTCTTCACATGCTTGGCTATGCTGGGTGCAGCTATTGCAATTTTCTTGCATTTCATGACGGCAGCTTTGGCTTCAGAAGGGGTTTCAGCCGCGTTAGACCTCCCGCTTCGAATTTATGGCTTGGGCCTTATTATCGCGATTTTTTCAACGCTCTTGCCGAGCTTTTTTATGAATATAGCCATTGGGCGTCTGGGGGCGCAGCGTGTGGCAATGTTAGGCATGTTTGGCCCCATAGCGACGATTATTGCCGCGATATGGGTTTTGGGCGAGCCGTTCGGGATTTGGGACGCCATTGGCACGGCCGTGACTTTGGCAGGTATCGCGCTCTATATGAAATCCAGCAAAACAAAACCGCGTACGACATAAATAGCGCCGACGAATGTAACCAAAATTCGCGTGTATCGCCGAAACCCTATGTCAGAGAAGCGCTCTAGTAGCGAAGTTCCTATTTTAGTACCGACGATAACCGCCGGTACTGCGAGGGTCAAAATCCAAAGCGGTGGCAGGTCACCCAGACCTTGGCTCCTGAGTAACGGAATCCCGAAATAGCCAATTTTCACCAAATGGCTGACTAACATCGTGACGGCTTTAGTTGCCACAATAGCTTTTCGGGTCAGGGCCGTTTTTACGTAAAAGAAATCAAGCGCAGGACCGGCGACGCCTGCGCTCAAATTTAATCCCATGACCATTGCGCCGCAAAGGGCTGCGTGCGCGGGCTTTTCTGCATCCCCGGCAAGCCAGCCCCTCGGAAGCCAGAGAAGAAGCGGTAAGAGCCCCAGCGCGAGGAAAAGCTGCGCTTTGTCAGGGGTAAACGCGACCCAAAGCATAAATATTATAGCAGGTAGAGCGCCTAAGAGTTGCCACGCCAATATATCCCAGCGAATGTGATGGCGTAAAATAGCGGATCGGGAGCCATTGGAAACCGACTGAACTATGCCGTGCACAACCATGGCCGCGCTAACGCTCATAAGACTCGCAATGATTCCCATGAAGACAAGGCCGCCTGCCATGCCGAACAAGCCGGAAATAACAGCGCACAGTCCGGCTGCAATGATGATGAAAAAACCTGCCTGCATTTAAGGCCTCGTTAACCGTAACATGGTTACCAAAACCTTATGTGGAGCGACCCGGGATGGGTTGTTCGTTGGGAATTTACAGGGTGGCTGATATGCGTTTGTTCAAGAAGGACGCGCCTCATTTTGGGGCGGAAGATGTGAAAGCAACACAAGACGTGGTCCAGGCCATTACCGATGCGTTGAAAACCGGGGCAGAGCAGCAAGATTTAGCCGCAAAGCGACTTGGAGCGCTCACTAAGTCAATGACGAAGATGGACGCGAATGTCCGTCAGGCCGCACGATTGCGGGCTGAAACCACGCGTTTAGACACGGAAGTCAAAACACTGCGTGCAGACTTAGAGAAAAAACGCGCTTGGGCGCAGGAGCAAACGGCTAAACTCGCAACCGTGCAAAAAGAACGCGACAAGCTTCGCGCGGAACTGGATGGTACGAAATCTGAGATCTCCGCCCGAACCGAACGCGAAGCCGGACTGCGTGATTCTGAGGGGAAACTCCGGCGCGAAGTGGAGTCGCTCACCAAGCAACTGAACAAGCGTACTGACCGTCTCGAAGAGTTGGTCTTAACCCAGCAACGGGTGCAGGATGAACTGGCGCAAGCCACAGGTCAAATCTCATCGCAAAATCACAAAATGCGAGAGCTGCAGAACGCCGTTGAAGAATTCACACTGCGTTTGGATGAAAAAACAAAGTCCGCCGATGCGTCCTTATCGGCGCTACGGGATCTCCGATTAGATCATCATGCAGCCAAGGAACAGCTTGTATCAGTGAATTCGTGCTTGCAATCCGCCGAATATGAACAGGAGAGTCAAAAAACGCTTTTCGAAGATACGCTGAAACGACGCGCTGATGAAATCTTGGCGCTTAAGACGCAGATTGAACAACTCACGACACAGCTTCGAATCAAAAACACAATGGGAAGCCATTTTGACGAAGAAACGGCCGGGCTGCGCCAGGCGCTGGAAACAGAACGAGAGCGGAATGGAGTAAATGAGCAACGTTTACGGAATCAGGCTGAGACCGAGGCGCGTCAATCGCGAGCTCTTGCACAAGCGAAGGCAGAGTTTGACGAGCTGAATTCGAAATTCGTAGATGCGATGAAAGACCTGGATGCTTTCCGTCAAATTAATCGTCTCCAATCCCAAAAACTAGAGAATTATGCGCAATTAAATAACGCGCCGAAACCAAAACGTGATTATTCACCCATGCGCAATGAAGATCCTGGATTGCTCAAGGTCGTGAAATAAACGGAACTTTTCTCCGGTTCAAGAACATAGAAAACCCGGCTCTGAGGCCGGGTTTTTATTTGTCTGAAATTTGTTTACTTGCAATCATCATCCGGAAGTTTGAGTCGCTGGCCAATATCAATAATATTGCCGCGTCCAAGGCCGTTTAGGCGCGAAATGGCTTTCACTGTGGTGCAATGCTCCCGCGCGATATCCCAAACTGTATCGCCGCTCTGCACGATATATGTATAACGTTCATTCACAATCCTAGTGCTACGACGCGGCGTGGCAATGGGCTGTGTCACCGGGGAGGCCGTCTGAACAGTCGTAGGTTTTGCGGGGGCCAAAGATTTTCTGAGAAAGTAATCCCGGCAATCGACTTCAACTTCTGACAGAACCCGGCTGCCGGTCACGCCGTCTTCAACCACCATAATACGAACGGCGTCGTTATTGTCATTATCATCAATCACTTTATTTCGCATGTCGCTGGTTTCGCAAATCATTGACGCTTGATTGGTAGATGCATTGGTAACGAAACTCGCAGATTGAACGGTTGCCTTAGGTTTCCGTTTCTCAATCTTAACGGTTGGAATGCTCTGAGATACGGACGAGCAACCTACAAGAAGGGCGGTAACCGAAAGAATCGCAAATTTGGTTTTCATCGCTGTCAGCCTCGACAATGTAGAATTGGGGTTCAGAATGACATGAACAGGGTTAGTAAACCTTTAAGTTAGGCGGAGATGCCACCTTGACGAGACGAGGTGCCTCGATAACTCGCCGCACATGTCGCGCAAAATTAACAATTATCTGACCCGGGTCCATAAATGGGCTGGTTTAGTGCTGTCCGTTCAAATTTTGTTCTGGTTCGGGTCGGGGTTTTTCATGACTCTTTTTCCTATTGATCAAGTCAGGGGGCGTCATTTGGTTGAGGCTCAAATCTTCTTGCTCACCGACTCGGACATCATCCCAATTGAGATTGCCATGACCGCCTATGAGGGAGCTTTAACAGGTGCTAGTTTGGTAAATATTGCGGGGCTACCCGCCTATATCCTCATTGGCGAGAGCGGTCCGCAAATGTTGGATGCACGAAACGGCTCAGCCTGGAACGGTCTTGCGGAAACGGATGTTCAAAACGCCGCGCAGGTAA